>JASGDZ010000311.1:0-4509 GCA_047606835.1 Microbacterium sp.
CCGAACGCGGTCACCGCGCGTGCTCGCGGTCGGTCTAGCCGCCGGTCAGCCCACGACGCGGAAGCGGGCGCGCAGCTGGTCCCCGACCCGGCTGGAGCGGCCCACGCGCAGCTCGAACTCGCCGGGCTCGACGACGCGGCGGCCCGCGGCATCCACGATCGTGAGGTCGGCGACGGGCACCGACAGCTCGACCCGCCGCGTCTCCCACGGCTCGAGCTCGACCTGCGTGAACGCCTTCAGCTCCTGATCGGCCCAGCTCACCGAGGTCACCAGGTCGCTGACGTACACCTGCACCGTCTCGCGCACCGGCCGGTGGCCGGCGTTGCGCAGCGTGACCGCGGCGCGCACCGTGCCACCGAGCGCGAGCTCGTCGCCTGCCAGGTCGAGGTCGTGGTACTCCACCCACGTGTACGACAGCCCCTCCCCGAACACGAAGGCGGGCTCCTGCGTGAGGTCGGCGTAGCGGTCGCCGTGCTGCCCGCGGAGCTGGTTGTAGTACGTGGGCTGCTGCCCGGCATGCCGCGCGAACGAGATGGGCAGCCGTCCGCTCGGCTCGATCAGCCCGAGCAGCAGCTCGGCGATCGCCCGACCGCCCTGCATGCCGGGATTCGCGACCCACACGAGCGCTGCGGCGTCGAGCGCCGCAGGCGGCAGGACGAGCGGCTTGGATGCCAGGAGCACGACGATCAGGGGCGTGCCCGTCGCCGCGAGGGCCTCCAGCAGGGCGAGCTGCCCGCCGACGAGGTCGAGCGTCGCCGTCGAACGGCCCTCGCCGACGAGCTCGATGCGGTCGCCGACCACGGCGACGACGTAGTCCGCACGCCGGGCGTCGGCGACCGCGTCGGCGATCAGCTCGTCGCTCGGCGGCGCGGGCACGACGACCGGGGGTCGCGGCTGCCCGTCGGCGAAGTGCTCGCCCTCGGGATCGGGCGCGAGCGTGAGGATTTCGGCGCCCCGCGCGTGGGTCACGGTCCACGCGCGCGGGGCGAGGTCGCGCAGCCCGTCCAGCACCGTCGTGATCAGCTCGCGCGGCTGGCCGTCGAGCCAGCCCGCCTGCCCCGAACCGCCCGCCCAGTCGCCGAGCTGGGTCTGCGCGTCGTCGGCGAGCGGCCCGACCACCGCGATGCGCCGCGGCGCCGGGTCGCCCTCGGCGGCGCGACCGGTGCGGTCGGCGGCGAACCCGCCGGCCAGGGGGAGCACGCCGTCGTTGCGCAGCAGCACGAGCGAGCGGCGCGCGACCTCCAGGTTCAGCGCGGTGTGCCTCCGCGACCCGATGACGCTCTCGATCCTCTCCGGCGCGGGGCGCCGCGGGTTCTCGAACAGGCCGAGCTCGAACTTCACCCGCAGGATGCGCGCGACCGCCTGGTCGAGGTCGCGCTCGTCGAGCAGTCCGGTCTCGACCGCCTCCCGCGCGCCCTCGAAGAACCGCGGCGTCGTCATGACGAGGTCGTTGCCCGCCTTCACGGCGGCGGCCGCCGCGTGGGCGTAGTCGGGCTGCACCTTCTGCTCCCACACCATGCGGCCCACGTTGTCCCAGTCGGTGACGAGGGTGCCGGTGTAGCCCCACTGCCCGCGCAGCACGTCGGTGAGCAGCCACTCGTTGATCGTCACCGGCACGCCGTCGATGCTCTGGTAGCCGAGCATGAAGGTGCGGCATCCCTCACGGGCGACGCGCTCGAACGGCGGCAGGAACCACGACTGCAGCTTGCGGCGTGAGATGTCGGCCTCGCTGGCATCCCTGCCGCCCTGCGTCTCGGAGTAGCCGGCGAAGTGCTTCGCCGTGGCCAGGATCGCGGTCTCGTCGGCGAGGCCCTTGCCCTGGTAGCCGCGCACCATCGCCGACGCGAGCTCGCCGATGAGGAACGGGTCCTCGCCGAAGGTCTCGTCGACGCGGCCCCAGCGCAGGTCGCGCGCGATGCACAGCACGGGGGAGAAGGTCCAGTGGATGCCGGTGGCCGACACCTCGACGGCGGTGGCGCGCGCGACGCGCTTGACGAGCGCCGGATCCCACGACGCCGCCATGCCCAGCTGGGTGGGGAAGATCGTGGCCCCCTCCCAGAACGAGTGGCCGTGGATGCAGTCGTCGCCGATGAGAAGGGGGATCCTCAGCCGCGTGCGCTCGGTGAGCTCGTGCGCGCGGATCACGTGCTCGGGCGACGCGTGCAGCACCGAGCCGACGTGGACGTGCAGCACCTGGTCGTCGAGCCCCTCGCGCGCGTCGAGCTGCATCATCTGCCCGACCTTCTCCTCGAGGGTCATGCGGGCCAGCAGATCGTCGACGCGTGCGTCGACGGGGAGCGTCGGGTCGAGGTGGGGAGCCGTCATGTCAGCCTTCCGTCTGAACCCCTCAGCCTAGACGGGTCGCGCGCGACGGCCCGGCGGCGACGGCATCACGTCGGGTCGACGTTCATCTCCCAGTTCTTCGGCGAGCGCCACAGCGCGCTGGTCGTCAGAGACCGGATCATCTCCATCTCCTTCGGCAGGCGCGTGTAGAGCTTCATGAAGAGCTCCTCGACATCCAGCAGCTCCTCGGTCCAGTCGCGCCGGTTGACGGCCATGCACTTGAAGAACTCCTCCTCGGAGAAGTCCAGGCCCTCCCAGTCCAGATCCTCGTAGCGCGGCATCCAGCCGAGCGGACTCTCGACGCCGACCGCCCGCCCCCGCGCGCGCGCGACGATCCACTGCAGCACGCGCATGTTCTCGCCGAAGCCCGGCCACAGGAAGCCGCCGTCCTCGTCGCGGCGGAACCAGTTCACCTGGAAGATGCGCGGAGGGTTGCGGATCTTGCGGCCGAACGCGAGCCAGTGGTTGATGTAGTCGCCCATGTGATACCCCGCGAAGGGGAGCATCGCGAACGGGTCGCGGCGCACGACGCCCTGCTGCCCCGCCGCCGCAGCGGTGGTCTCCGAGCCCATCGTGGCCGCCATGTACACGCCGAACGCCCAGTTGAAGCTCTGGTTCACGAGCGGGATGGTGCCCGCCCGCCGGCCGCCGAACACGAACGCGCTCAGCGGCACTCCGCGCGGGTCGTCCCACGCCTCGTCGAGGGCCGGGTTCAGGGATGCCGGCGACGTGAACCGCGAGTTCGGATGCGCCGCCTTGGTGCCCGACTCCGGGGTCCAGTCCTCACCCTGCCAGTCGATCAGGTGCGCGGGGGTCGGGCCGTCCATCCCCTCCCACCACACGTCGCCGTCGTCGGTGAGGGCGACGTTCGTGAAGATCGTGTCGCGGCGGATCGACTCCATCGCGCTCGGATTGGTCTTGTACGACGTGCCCGGCGCGACGCCGAAGTAGCCGGCCTCGGGGTTGATCGCCCGGAGCAGCCCGTCGTCGCCGGGCTTGATCCACGCGATGTCGTCGCCGACGGTCGTCACCTTCCAGCCCTTGTCCGCGAACGCGGGCGGCGGCACGAGCATCGCGAAGTTGGTCTTGCCGCACGCGCTGGGGAAGGCCGCGGCGACGTAGGTCTTCTCGCCCGCGGGGTCGGTGACGCCCAGGATGAGCATGTGCTCGGCGAGCCATCCGTCGTCGCGGGCCATCGTGGAGGCGATCCGCAGCGCGAGGCACTTCTTGCCGAGCAGCGCGTTGCCGCCGTAGCCCGACCCGTACGACCAGATCTCGCGCGTCTCGGGGAAGTGCACGATGTACTTCTCCGGGTTGCACGGCCACGCGACATCCTGCTCGCCCGGAGCGAGCGGCGCCCCCACGGTGTGCATGCACGGCACGAACTCGCCGTCCTCGCCCAGCACGTCGAGGGCGGGGCGCCCCATGCGCGTCATGATCTTCATGCTTACAACGGCATATGGCGAGTCGGTGATCTGCACGCCGAGCTGGGCGATGGGCGAGCCGAGCGGACCCATGCTGAACGGCACGACGTACATCGTGCGCCCGGCCATGCTCCCCGCGAACAGCTCCCGCAGCGTCGCCATCATCTCCTTGGGCTCGACCCAGTTGTTGGTGGGGCCGGCGTCCTCCTCGCTGCGCGCACAGATGAAGGTGCGCTCCTCGACACGGGCGACGTCGCTCGCGTCGCTGCGCGCGAGGAAGCTGTTCGGCCGCTTCTGCGGGTTGAGTCGGATGAAGGTGCCCGCCTCGACGAGCTCGTCGCACAGCGCGTCGTACTCGGCATCCGAGCCGTCGCACCAATGGATGCCGCTCGGCGTACACAACTCAGCCATCTCTTCCACCCAACGGACCAGGCCTGGGTGCTCTATCCACTCCGGTGTGCTCACCCTCGTGAATCTACTCCCTTCGGCGAGCCCGCCGGGGAGATGCCTGCCATCGGGCGACCTGCCCGCCGGCCCGATTCGCGCCCGCTCGTCGAGCGCTGCGAGCCCATGCTCGACCACGCCGCTCACCCCCAGCCGAGTCCATCCACTCCGCGCCGCTCACCCCCGGCCGAGTCCATCCACTCCGCGCCGAGTCCATACATCCTCGTCGCCTCTGTCGATGGAGTCGGCCGGGGATCGAGGGACTCGGCGAGGGGGCCGGGATCGCCCCGGGGCCGTC
>JASGDZ010000312.1:0-3972 GCA_047606835.1 Microbacterium sp.
AAGGTCATCACCAACGATGGGGGCACGATCGACAACGTCGACATCTGGGGCCGTCGCCGCCTGGCGTACGAGATCCAGAAGAAGAGCGAGGGCATCTACGCCGTCGTGAACTTCACCGCCACGAGCGCGGCCACGCAGGAGCTCGACCGTCAGCTGAAGCTGAACGAGTCGATCATGCGCACCAAGGTCCTGCGCGCCGAGGAGGCCATCGCGCAGGTCGCCGCCGAGGCGAAGCGCTCCGAGGAGAAGGCGGCCCGCAAGGCCGCCCGTCCCGCGAAGCCCGTCAAGCAGGACGCGTAACGACGATGGCCGGCGAGACGATCATCACCGTCGTGGGCAACCTCACGGCCGATCCCGAGCTGCGCTACACGCAGAACGGACTGCCCGTCGCGAACTTCACGATCGCGTCGACGCCGCGCAACTTCGACCGTCAGACGAACGAGTGGAAGGACGGCGACGCGCTGTTCCTGCGCGCGAGCGTGTGGCGCGAGTTCGCCGAGCACGTGGCCGGCTCGCTGACGAAGGGCTCCCGCGTCATCGCGACGGGCCGCCTGAAGCAGCGCAGCTACCAGGACCGCGAGGGCAACAACCGCACCGCGATCGAGCTGGAGGTCGACGAGATCGGCCCGTCGCTGCGCTATGCGACCGCCCAGGTCACGCGCGCGGCGTCCGGCGGCGGCAGCTACGGCGGCGGCCAGCCGCGCCAGCAGGTCTCCGACGAGCCGTGGTCGACCCCCGGGTCGAGCAACGCGGGCGGCAACGGCGGCGGCGACGCGTGGAGCGCCCCCGGCGCCTACGGCGACGACACTCCATTCTGATCTCGATATACCGGCCCTCCGGGCCGGCACTCGATCACCGGAACCCCAACACCTAAGGAACGAAAATGGCAGGAAAGGCCAGCGGCGACCGCCGCAAGCCGCGGAAGGGCGCGAAGAACGCCGCTCCCGCGAAGGCGATCCGCGTCGGCGTCATCGACTACAAGGACGTCGCCACGCTTCGCAAGTTCATCTCGGAGCGCGGCAAGATCCGCGCCCGTCGTATCACCGGTGTCTCTGTGCAGGAGCAGCGCCTCATCGCGCGCGCGATCAAGAACGCGCGCGAGATGGCGCTCCTGCCCTACGCCGGCGCCGGCCGGTAAGGGGCACGAGCATGGCAAAGCTGATTCTCACGAACGAGGTCGCCGGGCTCGGTAGCGCCGGCGACGTGGTCGAGGTCAAGAACGGGTACGCCCGCAACTACCTCATCCCCCAGGGGTACGCGGTGGCATGGACCCGTGGCGGCGAGAAGCAGGTGGCGTCGATCCGCGCCGCTCGCGAGTCGCGCGCCATCCACGACCACGAGGAGGCCGTGGCGCTCAAGGACGCGCTCGAGGGCAACAAGGTGCGCCTGGCCGTCAAGGCCGGCGCCGAGGGCCGTCTGTTCGGCTCGGTGAAGACCGAGGCGATCGCGGATGCCGTCAAGGCCGCCGGTTTCGGCGAGCTCGACAAGCGCAAGATCCACATCACCTCCCCGATCAAGTCGGTGGGCGAGCACGAGGCGACGGTTCGCCTGCGCGACGACCTCACCGCCGTCATCACACTGCAGGTGGTCGCCGCCAAATAGGCGCCAAAACAGGGGATGCCGCGGGCCGTCGGGCTCGCGGCATCCCCTGTTTTGTGCACAACCGACAGTCGGCCGAAGGAACCTTCAACACAGACTTCAACAACATCCCCATCCACAGGCCGTGGATTACTCAATCCCTGATCAAGCATTAAATAAATCTCTTCCCGGAGATCACCTTCGACAGTTCTCCACAGGTGTTCTGCACAGGACGCCCGGCGTTTCTCGCAAAGTCTCCACACAGTTATCCACAGGGCCGTTTGCGTGCGTGCGAACCCGCTTCTAACGTGGGGTCGGTCCCTCGGGGGAGGGCGGTGAAAGGTCCGGCCGGCGTCGATGTCGGAGGTCGGTGATCTCCTTTTCCCCGTGGGGCCGAGACATCCGGCTCAGCCCGATGTCTCTCATCCGTGCACCCGCGCGGCCACCCCGGAGTGAGGAGTCCCCTTGTCGATCGCCGACATCGCCGAGGAGCGCCTGGGCGGGCCGTACGAGGGCCGTGGGCACGAGCGCACGCCCCCGCACGACCTCCTCGCCGAGCAGAGCGCGCTGGGCGGCATGCTGCTCTCGTCCGACGCCGTGGCGGACGTCATCGACACGCTGCGCGGCGCCGACTTCTACGTGCCCAAGCACGAGGTGATCTTCGAGGCGGTGCTCTCGCTGTACTCGCACGGCGAGCCCACCGACGTCGTGGCCGTCACCGACGAGCTCATCAAGACCGGCGAGCTGCAGCGCGCCGGCGGCGCCGACTATCTGCACACCCTCACCTCGATCGTGCCGACGGCGGCCAACGCCGGGTACTACGCGACGATCGTCGCGGAGAAGGCCGTGCTGCGCCGGCTGGTGGATGCCGGAACGCGCATCGCGCAGCTGGGCTACTCGGCTCAGGGCGAGGCCCTCGATCTCGTCAACACCGCGCAGGCCGAGATCTATCAGGTCACGGGGTCGCAGAACGCCGAGGACTACGTCCCGCTGGAGGTCGCCCTCGACGCGGCCGTCGCCGAGATGGGGGCGGCGGCGGGCCGCGAGGGCCAGCTCACCGGCGTGCCCACCGGGTTCGCCGACATGGACCGGCTCACCAACGGGCTGCACCCAGGGCAACTGGTCATCATCGCGGCGCGCCCCGCGCTCGGCAAGTCGACGCTTGCGCTGGACTTCGCGCGCGCCGCCGCGATCGAGCACGGCCTGCCCACCATCTTCTTCTCCCTCGAGATGGGCCGCAGCGAGATCGCGATGCGGCTCATGAGCGCCGAGGCGGCCGTGCCGCTGCAGGCGATGCGCAAGGGCACGCTCGACAACCGCGACTGGAGAACGATCGCCGCGACCCAGGGGCGCATCAACGAGGCGCCCCTCTACATCGACGACAGCCCGAACATGACGCTCGTCGAGATCCGCGCGAAGTGCCGGCGGCTCAAGCAGCGCGTGGGCCTGAAGATGGTGGTCATCGACTACCTGCAGCTCATGACCTCGGGCAAGCGCGTCGAGTCGCGGCAGCAGGAGGTCTCGGAGTTCTCCCGCGCGCTGAAGCTGCTCGCGAAGGAGCTGGGTGTGCCGGTGGTGGCGCTGTCGCAGCTCAACCGCGGTCCCGAGCAACGCGCCGACAAGAAGCCGGCGCTGAGCGACCTGCGCGAGTCGGGCTCGCTCGAGCAGGATGCCGACATGGTCATCCTGCTCCACCGCGAAGCCGCCTACGAGAAGGAGAACCCCCGCGCCGGCGAGGCCGACCTCATCGTCGCCAAGCATCGCAACGGCCCGACCGAGACGATCACGGTGGCGTTCCAGGGCCACTTCTCGCGGTTCACGGACATGGCGCCGGGGGAGTTCGGGGCTGCGTAGACCTCCGTGGAAGCGACAGTCTCCACACGCGTGGTGCGGAGGATCGATGAGCGTTGCCGAGATTCGGAGATCTGCCGGGATTCGGCCATTCGTCCGGAAAGATCTCCGCATTCCGGCAGATCTCCGAATTCCGGCCGCGCCTCTTGGCGGAGCCCCTCAGCTCGTCGTGCTCCGCGTGGGGTTCGTCCCTAGCTCGCCTTGAAGGAGGAGCTGGACGGGGCGTGAGGTCGATCTCGTGGAAGCGGCGGCGGTGCGCAATCCGTACTTCGCGTGGCGTGCATTCAACGGGGCCGTTGAGGTTTATGCGGCCTGAGATCGCGGGTCTCCTCCGGGCCTCGGGCTACCGGGCCGCGGGTTCGGAGTGCAGCAGGCGGAGGCGGCTCGCCATGCGGAACGCGTCCGGCCGGGACGAGGCGGCGGCGAGGAACTCTGTCACGCCGACTCGTGACGTGAACGAGGTCGTGACGTCCTCATCGACGAGCACGTCGATGAGGTTGATGAACCGCTGTTGGGCCTCCGGGTCCACGTCCCCGAACGACG
>JASGDZ010000313.1:0-8299 GCA_047606835.1 Microbacterium sp.
CGACGAGCCGGTCGCGGGTGGGGTCGCCCATGAACTCGAGCAGGCGCTGGATGCCCTCGCTCGGATCGGGGCCGAAGAGGCTCACCGACAGCCCGCCCGAGCCCATGATCGCCTGGCGGCGCACGCGTTCGGGGGCCAGCGCCGCCAGCTCGCTGGCGACGGCGCCGCCCATCGAGTTGCCGATGACGAACGTGCGCTCGACGCCGAGCCCGTCGAGGAAGTCGAGGATGCGGCGCGCCGCGAGCGTCGGATAGTACTCGTCGAGCTCGGGGAGGTCGCTGCCTCCGAATCCGGGCATGTCGGGCGCGAGGACGCGGAAGCGCTCTGCGAACACGGGGATGTTGCCGCGGAAGTTCGACCACGCGCTGACGCCGGGCCCTGATCCGTGCAGCAGCAGCAGCGCATCGCCTTCGCCGGCGTCGTGATACGCGAACGTGAGCCCGTCGACGTCGAGGGTGCGCTGAGCGGGGGCCTCGTGCGTCATGCGCGGGCCCCCTGCTGGGCGCTCAGGGTGAGGGCGATGTCGGTGAGCATGTCCTCCTGGCCTCCCACGAGCTTTCGCCGACCCGCCTCGATCAGGATCCTGCGCGCGTCGACGCCGTAGGTCTGGGCGGCCAGCTCCGCGTGCCGCAGGAAGCTCCCGTACACGCCGGCGTAGCCGATCGTCAGCGTCTCGCGATCGACGCGGACGGGCCGGTCCTGCAACGGGCGGACGAGGTCGTCTGCGGCGTCCTCGAGCTGGAAGAGGTCGCATCCGGTCTCCCAGCCGCGCAGGTTCGCGACCGCGACGAACGGCTCGATCGGCGTGTTGCCTGCGGCTGCGCCGTGCCCGGCGAGCGACGCGTCGACCCGATACGCGCCCTCCTCGACGGCGGCCAGGGAGTTCGCCACCGCGAGGGAGAGGTTCTCATGGGCGTGGATGCCGACCTCGGTGGCGGGGTCGAGCACGTCGCGGTAGGCGCGCACGCGCTCTCGCACGTCCTCGGTCGTCAGGCGCCCCGAGGAGTCCGTGATGTACACGCAGTGCGCGCCGTACGACTCCATGAGCTTCGCCTGCGCGGCCAGCTCGGCGGCCGGGAGCAGGTGCGCCATCATGAGGAAGCCGGCGACATCCATGCCCAGACGCCTCGCCTCCTGGATGTGCTGCGCGGCGACGTCGGCCTCCGTGCAGTGCGTCGCGACGCGCACCGAGCCGACGCCGAGCCCGTGCGCGCGCCGCAGGTCGGCGATCGTGCCGACGCCGGGGAGGAGCAGCGTCGTGATCCTCGCCCGCGGGGCGCTCGCCACGGCGGCCTCGATCCACTCCCAGTCGGTGTGGCTGCCCGCCCCGTAGCTGAGGCTCGAGCCGGCCAGTCCGTCGCCGTGGGTGACCTCGATAGCGGGCACGCCGGCCGCGTCGAGAGCGGCGACGATACGGCTCACGTCGGCGGGGTCGATCCGGTGCCGGAGTGCGTGCATGCCGTCGCGCAGCGTGACGTCCTGGACGAAGACATCGGTCGTCATGCTGCGAGCTCCTTCGTGCGCGTCGCGATCAGCTCGGCGACGCGCTTGGCGGCCGAGGTCATGATGTCGAGGTTCCCCGCGTACGCGGGGAGATAGTGCGCGGCGCCCTCCACCTCGAGGAAGACCGAGACCTTCGTGCGCACCTCGCCCGATCCGGGGGGAAGAAGCGTCGCGACCTCCGCGGGGTCGATGGGGGTGAACTGCACCTCCTGCACGAGGCGGTACCCCGGCACGTACTGCGCGACCTCGGCGATCATCCGCCCGATCGAGTCGCGCACGGCGTCGTGGTCGGCGTCGCCGATGAGGGCGAAGACGGTGTCGCGCATGATGAGCGGCGGCTCCGCGGGGTTGAGGACGATGATCGCCTTGCCGCGGCGGGCGCCGCCGACCTGTTCGATCGCGTGGGCCGTGGTCTCGGTGAACTCGTCGATGTTGGCGCGCGTGCCGGGGCCTGCGGACCGCGACGAGACCGAGGCGACGATCTCGGCGTACGGCACCTCGACGACCCGCGAGATCGCCGCGACGACGGGGATCGTCGCCTGGCCGCCGCACGTGACCATGTTGATGTTGGGCGCGTCGATGTGGTCGCGCAGGTTCACCGGCGGGATGACGAACGGCCCGATCGCCGCCGGCGTGAGGTCGACGAGCCGCTTGCCGTACGGCTCGAGCGCGCGCGCGTTGGCGAGGTGCGCGGCCGCGCTCGTCGCGTCGAAGACGATCTCGACGTCGTCGAACTCGGGCAGCGCGATGAGGCCAGCCACGCCCTCCGCCGTCGTGGCGACGCCGAGGCGGGCGGCGCGGGCGAGCCCGTCCGACGACGGGTCGATGCCGACGACGGCCTTCACCTCGAGCACGTCGGATCCGCGGAGGATCTTGATGAGCAGATCCGTGCCGATGTTGCCGGAGCCGACGATCGCGACTCCCGTCTTGCCCGTCATGAGGACTCCGTTCTCGAGAAGCGTGCCGTGACCGTGCCGAGCGGGTCGATGTCCGCCACGAACTCGTCGCCGGGATGGATCGGGACCATGGGCCCGAGCGCGCCGGACAGCACGATGTCGCCCGCTCGCAGGGGGCTTCCCACGTCGATCGCGGTCTGCGCGAGCCACGCGAGCGCGTTCAGGGGGTCCTCCATGCAGTCCACGCCCGCGCCGTGCGACACCTGCACGCCGTTGCGCGTCATCCGCATCCGCACGCGCGCGGGCTCGAACGCGTCGAGACTCAGCCCCTCGGAGGCGACGACGAAGACGCCGGACGACGCGTTGTCGGCGACGGTGTCGGCGATGCCGATGCGCCAGTCGGCGATGCGGCTGTCGACGATCTCGATCGCCGCGAACGCCGACTCCACGGCGCCGCGGACGCCGCAGGCGTCGTTCGGCTCGAGGATGTCGCGGCGGAGCCGGAAGGCGACCTCCGCCTCCGCCTTGGGCTGCAGGAGCCGCCCCATCGGGATGACCTCGCCGTCGCGATAGCCCATGTCGTCGAACAGCACGCCGAAGTCGGGCTGGTCGACGCCGACCTGGCTCTGCACGGCGGCGCTCGTCAACCCGATCTTGCGACCGACCACGCGCGATCCGTCGGCGATCCGACGCTCGGTGAGCGCTTGCTGGACCCGGTACGCGGCCTTGACGTCGGTCGGGCCGATGAGCTCGGACACCGGCTCGCAGGCCACGCCCGTGCGCGCGGCCCGCGCGAGGCGCTCGGCCGCGAGGCGCTCGGCCGCGGGGCGTTCGGCCGCGAGGATGCGGGAAGTCGAGTGCACCCCGACATCCTGTCGCGAGATCGCGAGCGCGCGGCGCTCGTCGTCCGGTCACCGGGACACCGGATCCGGCGGCTCCCGGGCGGACGGCGTCGGTCAGCGCGCGACCCCGATCCGCTCCACCGATGTCGTGAGCTCGTCGAGGATCTCCGGGATCGGCGTCACGCCGAGCCCGGGACCGGTCGGCACGGCGAGGTGCCCGGCATCCATCACGAACGGCGCGGTGAGGTCGGTGGCATAGAACCGCGCGCTCGCCGACACGTCGCCGGGGAGCGTGAAGCCGGGCAGCGACGCGAGGGCGATGTTGGCGGCGCGGCCGATGCCCGACTCGATCATGCCGCCGCACCACACCGGGACGCCGGCGGCCGTCGCGACGTCGTGGATGCGCCGGGCCTCCAGATACCCGCCCACGCGGCCCGGCTTGATGTTGATGACGCCGGTCGCGCCGAGCCGGATGGCCGCGGCCGCCGACTGCGCCGACGTGATCGACTCGTCGAGGCAGATCGGCGTGCGCACGATCTTCGCGAGCTCGGCGTGGCCGAGCACGTCGTCCTCGTCGAGCGGCTGCTCGATGAGGAGCAGGTCGAAGGCGTCGAGCTTCGCGAGGTGGCGCGCATCGCGCAGCGTGTAGGCGGTGTTCGCGTCGACCTGCAGCAGGATGTCGTCGCCGAACCGCTCGCGCACGGCCCGCACGACGTCGACATCCCACCCCGGCTCGATCTTGAGCTTGATGCGCACGTACCCGGAGTCGAGGTAGCGCCCGACGGCGTCGAGCAGCTGCGGCACCGAGTCCATGATCCCCACCGACACCCCGCACGGCACGGTCTCGTGCACGCCGCCGAGCTCGCGCGCGAACGAGCGGCCCGCGGCGCGCAGCTCGGCATCCAGCACCGCCATCTCAAGAGCCGCCTTGGCCATGCGGTGTCCTTTGACGGGGCGCAGCGCGGGGGCGACCGCGTTCGCGTCGGCCACGCCGGCGAGCGCGGGCACGAGGAAGCGGCGCATGACGTCGGCGGCGGCGTCGACGTACTCCGACGAGTAGAGCGGATCGGCCCCGGCGACGCACTCGCCCCAGCCCTCGGCGACATCGCTCTGCGCCTTCACCAGCAGGATGTCGCGCTCGGTCTCGGTTCCGAACGACGTGCGAAACGGCGAGACCAGCGGCATCCGCACGCGGCGCAGCTCGAAGCCCTCGATCCTCATGGCTCGATCCTCTCACCGCCCGCCCCGGCCGCAGAGCGAGAACGCCGCAGGGACTCCGGCCGTTGAGCGAGGACGCCGCAAGGACTCCGGCCGTTGAGCGAGGACGCCGCAGGCGACCGAGACGAAACGCGCCGATCGGGTGCGTGCGGGTCGCCGTTTCGTCTCCGCGTCTCGTCTCGCCTGCGGCTCGCTCAACGATCGAGCGTGTCGAGGATCCCGGTGAGCGTCTCGAACGTCGTGAGCGGGTTGACGATCGCGAAGCGCAGCACCGGCTCGCCTGCGTGCGAGCTCGGCACGACGAACGCGCGCTGCGCGTCGAGCAGGCGCTCCGACCAGGCCCGGTAGTCGGCCGCCGTCCAGCCCTCGCGGCGGAACACCACGACCGACAGCTGCGGGTCGCGCACGAGCGACAGCCCGTCGCGGCGCTCGATCTCGTCGGCGATCTCGCGGGCGAGCAGGATGCCGTGCTCCACCGCCGCGCGGTACTGGTCGGTGCCGTGCGTCGCGACCGAGAACCACAGCGGCAGTCCGCGCGGGCGGCGGCTGAGCTGCACGGCGAGGTCGGACGGGTTCCAGTCCGATCCCTCGGTGAGCGTGTCGAGGTACTCGGCGTGCTGCGTGTGCGCGGCGCGCCCCTGGGCGGGGTCGCGGTAGATGAGCGCGCACGCGTCGAACGGGGCGAACAGCCACTTGTGCGGGTCGACGATGACCGAGTCGGCCAGCTCGACGCCCGCGAACGCGGGCCGCATCCGCTCCACGAGCATCGCCGCGAGGCCGTAGGCGCCGTCGACGTGCAGCCAGACATCCCGCGCCTTCGCGGCGGCGGCGACCGAGGCGATGTCGTCGACGATGCCGAAGTTCGTGGTGCCGCCTGTCGCGACGACCGCGAACACGGCGTCGCCGTGCGCGTCGAGGGCCGCGGCCACGCCGTCGCCGTGCAGCCGGCCGTCGGCGCCGGCCGGCACCGCGACGACGTCGACGTCCATGACGGCTGCCGCCGACGCGATCGACGAGTGCGCCTCGGCGCTGCACACGACGCACCAGCGGTCGGGGTCGGGGCGGCCGGCCTCGCGACCTCGGCGACGGGCGACGTCCCGCGCCGCCACGAGCGCGGAGAGGTTGCCGATCGTGCCGCCCTGCACGAACACGCCTCCGGCGCCGGCGGGCAGCCCGAACTCGCGCGCGAGCCAGTGCAGCACCTCGTTCTCGGCGAACACCGCGCCCGCCCCCTCCAGCCACGAGCCGCCGTAGATCGTCGACGCCGACGCGACGAGGTCGAACGCGATGGCGGCCTTGCTCGGCGCGCACGGGATGAACGACAGGTAGCCGGGATGGTCGACCGACAGGCACGTCGGCGCGAGCACGTCGGCGAACAGGGCCGTGGCGCGCTCGGCCCCCATCCCCTGCGCCGTGATCGACCCGGACGCCTGCTCGACGAGCGCGTCGTGCGTGGCCGGCCGGTCGAGCGGGACGTTCTCGTACAGCGCGCGGCGCCGTGCGTAGGCGAGCACGCGGTCGACCGTGTCGCGCGTCTCGTCGCTGACCGCGTGCATCCGCGCGGCGGTGGTGTTCGTCGGGGTCATGCGTTCCTCCCAGAGGTCGGTGCGGAGCCGGGCGCGGCGGCGTCACGCGGGCCGGGCGCGGCGGCGTCGAGTGCGCGGGGCACGGCGGCGTCGAGTGTGCGGGGCACGGCGGCGTCGAGTGTGCCGGGCGCGAGGCCGAGCATGCCCTCCACCGCGCGCTCCATGAGCACCGAGCGGTCGGTCGCGCCGCCCCAGCGCACGAGCGACTGGGCGTTGACGCCGTCGATCATGCCGAGCAGCTGCCACGCGGCATCCGTCGGGTCCTCGATGCGGAAGACGCCTTCGGCGACGCCGGCGGCCAGCACCGACGCGAGCAGGCGCTGCCAGCGGTCCATCGCGTCGCGCACGGCGGCGGCGAGGGCCTCGCTGCGGCGGCCGAGCGCCCACCCCTCGACCCACACGAACGTCACGTCGTCGCGCGTGCCGTCCAGGAGCGTGCGCAGCATCGTCGCCAGTCGTGCGGCCGCGGGGCCGGATGCCGCGAGCTCGCCGATCTCGTCGAGCTCCGCGCCGACGACCGCGGCGAAGGTCGCGGCGACGAGGTCGTCCATGCTCGGCACGTAGTGCGCGACGAGCGCGGGGGTCACCCCCGTGCGCGCGGCGACGGCGCGCAGCGTGACCGCCGAGAGCCCGTCCTGGAGCGCGAGCGCGGCCGCGGCGGCTGCGATCTCGGCGCGCCGCTGCGCGGGAGCCCGACGCGGGGCCCGCGTCGCCGTCGTTGACAGGCGGCGTCGCCTCTCGCTAGAGTCGACGATATTGATCATTCGATCAATATATCACGGAGGAGAGCGAATGGCCTGGCGGATGCCCGCGGAGACGCACCCGCACGAGCGCAGCTGGATGGCGTTCCCCCGCGAGGGGATCACCCTCGGCGACACCGCGCAGCAGCGCGAGGAGGGGTACGCGGCCTGGGCCGCCGTCGCCAACGCCGTCGTGGCCTTCGAGCCCCTGACCATGGTCGTCGACCCCGCCGAGCGCGATCGCGCGCGACGCATGCTCGACCCCGCGATCGACGTGCTCGAGGCGCCGCTCGACGAGTTCTGGATGCGCGACTTCGGCCCCACGTTCGTGCTCGACGACGAACGCCCCGGAGTGCTCGGCGCCGTCGACTGGATCTTCAACGGCTGGGGCGCGCCGGAGTGGGCCGAGTGGCGCCTGTCGGCCGAGATCGCCCGCACCGTCGCGGCCGAGGTCGGCGCCGAGCTGATCAGCTCCGTGCTGGTGAACGAGGGCGGGGGGATCCACGTCGACGGGGAGGGCACCGTGCTCGTCACAGACACCGTGCAGCTCGACCCGCGCCGCAACCCCTACGCCGACCGCGCGCGCGTCGAGGCGGAGCTGGCCCGCACGATCGGCGCCACCACCGCGATCTGGCTGCCGCGCGGGCTCACCCGCGACTACGACGACCTCGGCACGAACGGGCACGTCGACATCGTGGCGACGATCCCGTCGCCCGGGCGCCTGCTGCTGCACGCGCAGCCCGACTCGGCGCACCCCGACCACGCCGTGATGCGCGACGTGCGGGCGCGGCTGGAGCGGGCGACGGATGCCGCGGGCCGCCCGTTCGAGATCGTCGACCTCCCCGCGCCCGAGACGCTGCGCGACGCGCACGGCTTCGTCGACTGGAGCTATGTGAACCACTACGTCGTGGACGGCGGAGTGATCGCGTGCGGGTTCGGCGAGGAGCGCGCCGACGCGCGGGCGCGCGACATCCTGGCCGAGGCCTACCCCGGCCGCCGCGTCGTGACCGTCGACGCGCGGCCGATCTTCGCGCGCGGCGGCGGCATCCACTGCATCACCCAGCAGCAGCCCGGGGTGCCGGCATGACCCCGCCCGCTCGAAAAGACCGGTCGGTGACACGACACGCCGACGGGATGTCGACGGAGCCCGGTGTGTCGGGTGACGCACCGGTCATTTCGGCTCGGGCTCGGGATCGGGATCGGGATCGGGATCGGGATCGAGGGGAGGCACCGAGTGTTTGACGTCGTGGAGGCCAGCATCGCCGAGCTGCGCTCAGCCCTGGAGTCAGGGCAGACCACCGCCGTCGAGCTCGTCGACGCCTATCTCATGCGCATCGCAGCATACGACGCGCCGGACACCGAGACCGCGCTCAACGCGGTCGTCGTGCCGAACCCCGAGGCCCGCGCCGAGGCCGCGGCATCCGACGCCCGCCGGGCGCGCGGCGGGCGTCGGATGGCGCGGCCTCGGCGCGGGCCGCGGGGTTCGGCCCGACGACCGCGTTGAGCGCGGTCTC
>JASGDZ010000314.1:0-5193 GCA_047606835.1 Microbacterium sp.
GGTTCGGATGCAAGGCGCTTGAGTTCGCTTGCCAGGTATTCCTGGAGGGATCGCCCCGTACGAGCGGCACGCTCGGCGAGCGCGTCGCGCGTTTCGTTCGCAACGTTCCGAACGGTGATGGAGATCGCCATGCATGCATTTTAGCAGCACCATGATCTCGCCCTCGAACCGCTGTTGTCGGCGGTGTGAACAACGACGTCTGGTGGACTCCGCCGGATTCAAACCGAACCGTTGGCGTCGCTTCGACCGCCCGGCAGAACGGCGAAAGCGTCGTCTCGATCGCCAAGCGGTTCGGCGTGCACCGGATGACGGTCTGGGCGCACACGAGAGACCTGATCGCCTGAGCGGTATCGCTCGTTCAGGGTGCTCTTCAGTCGCCACCTGTGACACCGCCGCTCGCGGTCTCGTTCCGAGCTACATTGCGCGGACGAGTCTGCGCATGTCTTCGGAGAGGAACATGTTGGGGAAAAGTGATCCTCCGGGGTCGAGCGGGGCCGACGCATCGAGATCACCGATCACCACGGGCACATACGAGGCGGCATGCACCAGGTCGGACGTGATGTCCACTGCTTCATCGTCGTCACCGGCGACCGCAACCGCCCAGGTGCCGGGCTGACGATGTGCCCTGCTGACGAGCAATTCGTCCTGAACGTGAGAGAACGCGCGGGTGACGCGCACCTGAGGCAGGAGTCGTTGCAACCACCGGCCATGCGGGATCGGCAGTGCGGACGTGATCTGTCCGGGAGTGGAGAAGTCCACGGCGTTCGCGGTGTCGATCACGATCGCACCCGGTTCGGGTGCTGCGAAGGCGAGAGTGGCTTCGATCGCGCTGTGAGGTAGCGAGAGCACGATCGTCTCGTGCTGCATCGCTTCGCTCAGCGAGGTAACCGGGCAGGGCGCGTCGTTGAATCGTGGGCTATGAGGATCGCGTGAACCCAACGACACGGTGACGCCTGCCTCGGTCAGCAGTGTGGCCAGCGCGATGCCGCTCTTCCCAGCGCCGACGATGCCCACGGAGGCGAGTTGTGCTGTCATGGTTCCTGCTTTCCGGTTACTGTTGGTAACCAGGTCAGGCTAAGACCGACAGGCGACTCTCCACCAGAAGGCATTCCTATAGCCGATAGGCACCCCGCAGTAACCGGCTGTGGGAAATTCAGTGCCGACGAATGCACGGTCAAAGAAGTGCTGGAACGAGTCGGTGACAAGTGGACAATCCTCGTCCTGGCCGCGCTCGAAGGCCGAGCCTGGGGATTCCGTGAACTCCAACGTGCCATTGACGGCATCTCCCAGCGCATGCTCACCGTGACGCTTCGGCGACTGGAACGCGACGGACTCGTGTCACGAACGGTCCTGGGCACCCGACCTCCCCGGGTCGAGTACGCGCTCACCGACCTCGGAAGCTCACTCACCGTGCCCCTGCGCTCGGTCGCCGAATGGGCACAGGCCAACCGTGCCCAGATCACCGCGAACCGCCACGAATGGGACGCCAGGGGCTGACCGTCCGGTTCGCCGGAATGCGGCACGTGTGTCGCTACGCCCAGCCGTGGATGACGATCTTGCCGACCGTGCGTCCACTCTCGACCAGTTCGTGCGCCTCACGGAGCGTCGCCGCCGAGATCGGCGCCAACGTGGTCGTGGCCGTAGCCCGCAGGCGGCCCTCGTCAACGAGATCGGCGACCGTGTTCAGGAGCCGGTGCTGCTCGACCATGTCGGGAGTCTGCTGGAGTGGCCGGGTGAACATCAGTTCCCAATGCCAGGCGATGCTCTCGCCTTTCAACGGGGACACATCACGCGGGCCGTCATCAATCGCGACGATGTGACCGAACGGGCGGACGATCTGCGCGTAGGTCCCGATCTGCCCCTCCGAGTGAGCGGTGAACAGCCAATCCACGCCCTCTGGTGCGATCACCAGCACCTGCGCGGCAAGATCCTGATGATGGTCGACAACACGCTCCGCGCCGAGACCACGCACCCAGGCGGCACGCTCCTCGTCAGAGGCTGTCGCTATCACGGTGACGCCCGGGCAGAGCGCTTCTGCAAGTTGCAGCATGATCGAGCCGACTCCGCCCGTCGCGCCGACGATCAGCAGCGTTCCAGTCGAGTCCTCGGTGAGGCTGAGCCGGTCGAACAGGCTCTCCCAGGCGGTGATCGCCGTGAGCGGCAAGGCGGCAGCGTCGGCGAACGAGAGGGTTTTCGGCTTGCGCCCCACGATGTGCTCGTCCACGGCGTGGAGGCGCTGGTTAGTGCCGGGTCGGTCGATGCTCCCGGCGTAGAACACCTCGTCACCCGGCGTGAACAGGGTTACCTCGGAGCCAACCTCTCGCACGGTGCCCGCCGCGTCGAAGCCGAGCACTCGGAACCCGCCTGAAGGCGCGTCCGCGCGTAGTTTCACGTCGACGGGGTTCACCGAGACGGCCTCGACTTCCACAAGCAGGTCGTGCGGCCCGAGTGCCGGCACGTCGACCTCCCGGACGATCAGCGCCCCAGGGTCCGCAGCGGGCAGGTTCGTCTCGTATCCGATAGCAGTCGTGGTCGTCATGACCTCAATGGTTCCCGAACACCACTGGTCACCGTCAAGGGAATCTAGTATCCAAAGGGTACTATGAGCGCATGAGCCAGAGCGTTGATCAGTGTGAGCGGAACGATGTCTACGCCGCCATGTGCCCGTGCCGGGACATGCTCGACCTGTTGGCGAACAAGTGGAGCGCGCTGGTGATCGGTGCGCTCGAAGATGGGCCGCAACGCAATGGGCAACTCAAACGACGACTGGACGGCATCAGCCCAAAGGTCTTGTCACAGACGCTCAAACGCCTCGAAGATCACGACCTGCTCACTCGCACCGTGTATCCCGAAGTTCCCGCCCGAGTCGAGTACGAACTCACCGACCTCGGCCACAGCGCCGCCGCACCGCTGAAACACCTGCGTGACTGGGTCGAGAACAACGTCCGTGCAGCGGGATAGGCACACGACCTCAGCTACCGAGCACGACCACCACGAAGGATCACGCAGACAACTGGCCACCGCGCTCAGCCTGCTCGTTGACTGCGCCACCCTCTATGCCCGCACCGACGACCAAGGCAGACGACTCGCGAACCAGCCCTCACCGACGGCATCGACATCAGCGAAGACGAAAGGGCGACCATCAAGCTCGCTGAGCCGTTCGCCGCCCTCGCACCAACACCGGCATCCACCGATGTCAGGTGTTCTAGTACGTCTGAAATGGTGGAGCCTAGCGGATTCGAACCGCTGACATCCTGCTTGCAAAGCAGGCGCTCTACCAACTGAGCTAAGGCCCCCCGGGCGGGGTTACCGGGACTTCGAAGAGCACGGCGCATGGCCGGGTGACGCGGGTTCCGGTGGTGGGGCTACCAGGACTTGAACCTGGGACCTCTTCATTATCAGTGAAGCGCTCTAACCGCCTGAGCTATAGCCCCGTCTGCGTCGACCGCTTGTGCCGTCAACCTCCAAGACTTTACCCGACGCGCGGGCGTTCCCGAAATCCACTTCACGGCGGCGGGCGGGCGCGACATCCCGCTCACAACTGAGGGGATGGCCACAAGAGAGGAGGGAATCCGGCGATGCTCTCCTCAGTTGTGGCCATCTCCTCGGTTATGAACACGCAGAGAACTCCGGCGCCACCGCCAGAGCGCCACCGGCAGAGCGCCACCGGCCGAAGAACCACCGCGCCGGGCGAGCCCCGAGCGACGGATCAGTTGGAGGTGAACCCCACGAGCAGCCCGCCGGTGATCTTCACCGCGAGGTTGTAGATGCCCGCGACGACCGCGCCGAGCACGGTGACGACGATGAGGTTCAGGATGGCGACCACCACCGCGAACGCCATGACCTGCGGGAAGCCGATGTACGAAGACAGCGAGACCCCGCCGTCCGACACACTCCGGAAGAGCTCGTCGACGGTCGTGATGACGCCCGTCGTCTGGATCACGAGGAAGATGAGCAGGAAGCTGACGATCGTCACGACAGCCAGCGAGACCGCGGCGAGGAAGGAGAGCTTCACCGCCGACCAGAAGTCGATGTAGACCAGGCGCAGGCGCACCTGCTTGGCGCTCGTGCGGTGGGTGGACTTCTTCGCGAGCTTGTCGGCTACCGTGCTCATGCGTCAGTACTCGTCTCTTCGGGGGTCTCGGGGGTGGCCGTCGGAGCGGCCTCAGAGGCCTCGGCGGACTCCTCGTCGGCGGTCAGGCCACGCTCCGAGTTGCGCGCGATGGCGATGATCGGATCGCCCTCGGCGGTACGGGCGAACACGACTCCCATCGTGTCGCGGCCCTTCGCGGGCACCTCGGCCACGGAGGAGCGTACCACCTTGCCGCTGGCAAGAACCACCAAGACCTCGTCGTCCTCGTCGACGATGAGGCCACCGGCCAGATCGCCCCGATCGTCGTTCAGCTTCGCGACCTTGATGCCGAGCCCGCCACGACCCTGCGAGCGGTACTGGTCCACCGCAGTGCGCTTGGCATACCCCCCTTCGGTCACCACGAACACGTACGCGTCGTCCTGCGCGACCGATGCGGAGAGCAGACTGTCGCCCTCTCGGAATGCCATGCCCTTCACGCCCGACGTCGCGCGGCCCATCGGCCGCAGGGCCTCGTCGGTGGCGGAGAACCGCAGCGACATCCCGTGGCGGCTGATCAGAAGGATGTCGTCGCCCTCATCGACGAGCAGTGCGCTGACCACCTCGTCGGTGCCGTCGCCCTCGATCTCCGCGTCGTCCTCGTCACCGGCGTCGTCGCGCAGGCGGATCGCGATGACGCCGCCCTGCCGGTTGGTGTCGTAGTCGCTCAGGCGCGTCTTCTTCACCAGACCGCCGCGGGTGGCGAGCACGAGGTACGTCGCCACCTCATAGTCGCGGATGTCGAGGATCTGCGCGATCTCCTCCCCGGGCTGGAGGGCGAGGAGATTGCGCACGTGCTGGCCCTTGGCATCCCGCCCCGCCTCCGGCACCTCATACGCCTTCGATCGGTAGACGCGGCCCTTCGTCGTGAAGAACAGCAGCCAGTGGTGCGTCGTCGTGACGAAGAAGTGCTCGACGACGTCGTCGGCGCGCAGCTGCGCGCCCTTGACGCCCTTGCCGCCGCGGTGCTGCGAGCGGTAGTTGTCGCTGCGCGTGCGCTTGATGTACCCGTCGCGGGTGACGGTGACGACCATCTCCTCTTCGGGGATCAGGTCTTCGACCGA
>JASGDZ010000315.1:0-3178 GCA_047606835.1 Microbacterium sp.
GACACCGGGCCTCGGCGCGGTGGGCGCGTGGCTGGCCGGCACCGGGCTCGCGCAGGTCGTGCCCGACGCGCTCGCCGAGGGCGATCGCGTGCGTCGGGCCGTGCTGTGGGGCTGAGCCCGACATCCTTCGACAACCGGATGCCGAAACCGGAATACAGGACTACCCTGGTTCTTCTGACAGGGACTTCATAAGAGGCTGCACCGAGTGTGAGGAGACCCCATGAGGGGCAAAGTCGGAATCGTGTTCGGTCTCGGCATCGGGTATGTGCTCGGCACCCGCGCCGGCCGCGAGCGCTACGAGCAGATCAAGGAGCAGGCGCTGAAGGTCTGGAACCTCGCTCCGGTGCAGAAGCAGGCGGGCAAGGTCAAGGATGCGGCCAAGTCCAGCGTCATGGCGTTGCCCAACGCGCTATGGGACGGCGCGACGAAGGTCGTCAAGGCCGCGGCTCGCGGCGGCACGGCCGGGCAGCGGATCGACGCGGCGGTGGATGCGGGCAAGGCCTCGGCCGACGACGTGAAGAAGGCGGCGCACGAGACCTTCGACGAGGTCGCGAAGGCCGTCGACGACAAGCTCGACTGACATGACGACGCCACGAGGGTTCCGCGACCGCGCGGACGACAGTCTCCTCACTCTGCTCGGGGACATCCCCGAGCTCGTGCGCAACCTCGTCGTCGCCGAGGTGAACGCGGCCAAGCGATGGGCGGCGAAGACGGCGAAGGACGCAGGGGTGGGCGCCGGCTGGCTCGCGGTCGCCCTGTTCTTCCTGTTCTGGTCGATCCCCGCGCTCGGGGTGTTCCTCATCTGGGGCTTCCACGAGTGGTGGGGATGGTGGATCTGGGCCGGCGCCCTCCTCGTGTTCGGGGTCGCCGTCGCCGTCGCGGCGCTGTTCGTGCTGCTGGGCGTGCTGCGGTTCAAGCGGATGTCGGAGCGCGAGAACCCCGGCCGGGCGCTCGCCACCGACATCCACCTCGTGAAGGAGGCGGGCGAATGAGCTCTGACCTGTCGCGCACCGCGGTGCCCGTGCCGCGCACCGCCGTGCCCCTCGGCATCGCCGACCCGGTCGAGCAGGCGCGCGCCGAGCTCAAGGCGGCGCTGGCGGCGATCGAGGTGAAGGGCAACCTCCCGAAGCGGCTCGCCGACGCGACCGAGCGCGGCGCCGCGAAGGCCCGCGGTTTCGCCCACAAGCAGCCGGTGCTCGCCGCTGCCGCGGTCGCCGCGGCTGCGCTCGCCGTCGGCACGGTGGTGTGGGGTGCGGTGCGGCTCTACCTGCGCTGACCCGCCGGCCAGGGGCTCGTGCGGCGCCGACTTCCTAAGGGGCTCCGCCGATAGGCGCGGCCGGAATTCGGAGATCCGCTGGAATGCGGAGATCTTTCCAGACGAATGGCCGAATCCCGGCAGATCTCCGAATCTCGGCAACGCTCATCGACTCGCCTATCGGCGGAACCTCTAAGCTTGTTGTTTAACCTGGTGAGGGTTGTTTTCCGACGGGTTGGATCGGGGCTTTGACGCGGTTGCGGGAGCCTTTGGGGCGTCCGGGGCCGGCGCGGGAGGGTTTCGGCGCACGCGCGGGACGGACGGTTGTCGCGTGCACGCGCCGATAGCCTGCTCGGACCCTGGCGGGGGTGAGGATGCTCTCGGGCTGGGGTCGCTGCCAGGGCAGCCGGTGGTCGGCGGCGATCGGGCGGGCGAGGCGGAGCTGGGTGTGCGCGGCGATGACCAGCCACGTCCACCGGTCGGCGGCTTCCGGGTCGCGCAGCCGGGCGCGGGTCCATCCGAGGGTCTGCTTGAGGAACCGGAAGGTGTGCTCGAGATCGAACCGGCGCAGATACATCGACCACCAGTGGTCGAGCTCGGCGCCGTTGTCGGGGGCGGGCTTGGATGCCCACAACCAGACGGGTCTCGGGTCGCGGTCGCCGGGCAGGCGCTCGACTCGTAACCTGATCACGGTGCCCTCGATGACCGGGAGGGGCCCGTCGTGGCCGGCCCAGCCGCCGCGGCCGGTGATCTTCGGGTGCATCCTGGCGTACGCGTCCGCCTCCGCCCGCCCGTACCTTGTGCTCTCGTTCACGGTGGTGAGGTCGGAGTCCGGGTGGTTGTCCGGGTCGCGCAGGGCCAGTTTGGCGCCGTGGCGGGGCGGGCGGCCCTTCGTCGGGCCGCGGCGTTCACCGGCCGGGGCGTGGAACACCCGGTTCGAGCGGACCCTGCCCACCAGGATCACCGGGAGGTCTTGGAGCAGGAACGCCAGCCGGGCGGTGTCGTAACCGGCATCAAGGACGATGAGGATGTCCGGGTCCCCGGGGCGGTGAGTCCCCGCCCCGGCCAGCTCGCCGATCACGGCGCGCAGCTGCGCGGCGGTCACGACCGTGACGTCGTCGGCCGGGCGCAGCCGGACGACGTCCAGCAGCGTCGTCCACGACGATGCTCCCGCCTCGAGCGCGGCGACGAACGAGTACGGCCAGCCAGGGATCATCTGCGCCTGACCGCGACCCCGCGCATAGGTGTGACAGAACGACCGGTCCGGGCTGGTGCCCGCGTCCGGGCGCAGCCAGTTCGACACATCCACGCCCAGCACGAGCCGTTCCCGCCCGCCCGGTCCGGTGATCTTCGGAACAGGGCACGATGCGACAAGCGCACGCAGCCGGCCGGCGTCGATCGCCCCGCACGCCAGCGCGTCGTAGAGCGCACCGTGGCCGCGGCGATGCGCCGGCTCCAGCGACAGTCTGGCTAGATCGGTCACCGGGCCCGCCTGGCACATCATCGCGTCCACGAGCTCGGACAGCGCATCCGCCCGCCGCTCGAAGCACTGATACATGCCGCTCCGGAACCCGTCGAGCACACCGGCGTGCCCCGGTAGCGATGCATGCAACGCCTGGTCGATAATCATTGAAGCGGCCGTCGTTCTCGAAGTTCTTGCGTAGACAACAAGAAGCATCCAGAACGACGGCCGCTCTGGCCGCCGCGACGCGCCGCAGCCAGCAGCAAACCTTCAACCAGAGGTTAAACAACAAGCTAACACTCTTGTTGCAGTAGATGTGAGAGTACGTCCTCTCGGTGGGTGTGTCATTGCCGAGGCTGACATCATCAACGTGGCGCAATACGGGGGGCGCGGAATGCTGTAGCAACACACAGCATTCCGCGCCCCCCGTATTGCGCCACGTTGATGATGTCAGCCTCGGC
>JASGDZ010000316.1:0-11300 GCA_047606835.1 Microbacterium sp.
CCAGGGATGCGCCGCAGCGCCGCCTTCCCCGCGGGCGCGGCCGATCGCCAGATCCGGGTGCCGAGCCGCGAATCGGGCACGTCGGCCGCGCCCCGGCGGGCGGAGCCGCGTCGTCGGGACCGCTCGGCGAAGAACACCATCAGGCCGAGCAGTCGCCGCGCGTCGGCGAGCGTCGGCTCGGGGGAGAACGGGGGCGGCAGCGTGTCCGTGACGACGCCCCGGTACAGCTGCGCGAAGTCGTGGTCGAGTGCCCGTTGCGCGGCCGCTACCGCGGACTGCGACACGCGCGCGTATCGCTCTGCGTCGCAGGCCAGATCGGCGATCTCGCGCGCGAGGCGCTGCGCGTCGCCCTGCGGCACCGACACGACGCCGTCGTTGTCCTGCACGAGGGTGAGCCAGGGCAGCTCGTACATCAGCACCGGCAGCCCGCGCGACTGGGCCTCGGCGATGGTGAGCTGGTAGCCCTCGATGATGCTCGTCGAGACGAACGCGTGCGCGGCGTCGATCGCCGCGATCAGCCGTGACCCGCGCAGCGGGCCGACGGCCACGACGCGGTCGCCGACCCTCCGTCGGCGCGCCTGCGCGTTGAACGTGCGGGCGGTCACGTCGTCCCAGTCGGGGCCGATGACCGTCAGCCGGAAGTCGACTCCGAGCCGACGCAGCTGCACGCCGACCTCGATGAGCTCGTACACCTGTTTCGTGCGCTGCTCCAGGCGCCCCCACCACACGAGCTCGATGCGGCCGGCGGGCGGGGACTTCGCCACCGGGTGCGACAGCGACTCGACGAGCAGCGGCGAGGGCGGGTTCGGCAGCCACGCCGTGTGCGCGACGCCGCGCAGCTTGAAGTACGCGACATCCAGCGGCGAGAGCACGACGAGCCGGGCGAGGGTGTTGCTGCAGCGCTCGATGAGCGAGAGCCGGTCGTTGCCGTCGTAGACGGGCCGGCCGACGAAGTTGTGCAGCCAGCCGATGGTCGCAGCCCCCTCGGCGCGGGCCATGAGGGCGAACTCGGGCCAGCGCGACATGTAGAGCACCTGATGGTCGATCACGACGTCCACCTCGTGTGCGCGGCAGATCGCCGCCCACTCCTGCAGTCGCGTGCCGAGGTCGCGCCCGGTCAGCTCGACGAACGCGGTCCCCGCGGGAAGCGCGCCGGTGTCGCTTCCCGCGCTGCGGGCCACGACCGTCACGCGGTACCCGGCGTCGAGCAGAAGCCGCGCCTGGGAGGCGATCACCGTCGACACGCCGCCGACGCGCAGGGTCGCGGTGACGAGCAGGATGCTGCGCACCGGGCGGTCCTCGAGGCCCTGCCACGGGGTGTGGAACCTCAGCGTCGCCAAGGTCGCGGGGTGGAACCGCGCCGCCGCGTGCACGATGTCGCGGGCCGGGGCCACCGTGTGCAGGTGCGCCAACGCCGTGGCCACCACGGCGCTGTCGCTGCGCTCGACGAGCTGCGAGCACACGTAGCCGATGATCGACAGCCTCGCCGACGCGTAGGACTCGTGCAGCAGCGACGCATCGGCGTGCGTGCGGGAGAGGACCTCGACCGCCGGCCGGATGCTGTCGATCGAGCGGATGGCCGACGCGTAGAACTCCGCGCGCGCCGGGCTGTCGACGCGATGACCGCTGCCGCCGCGACCGAAGTGGTAGACGTAGAGCCGGTCGGGGATGGACGCGTATCGGGTGGCGAGAGCGGCCGCGAGGAACGTCAGCGGCAGGTCGTTGACGCGGGCGAGCTCGAGGTCGTCGGGCACGAGCGCGCAGGCGTCCTGCAGCACCGTCGTGCGGAACAGGTATCGCCAGAGCTGGCCCTGCGCGGGCCGGCCGATCGGGAAGAGCCCGCGCAGCACGTCGGGGCCCTCGAGCAGACGGTGCACGGGCTGGAGCCTCTGCTCGTAGGCGCCGCCCGTGCGGCCGTCCCTCTCGACCACCGTGACGCCGAATCCCACGAGGTCCGCGGCCGTGGCCTGCGCGTGCGCGAACGCCTTCTGCGCGGCATCCGGGGCGAGCTCGTCGTCTCCGTCGAGGAACATCACGTAGCCCGCCTCTGCGGCGAGGACGCCGCTTCGTCGCGCCTGGAAGGCCGACCGGTTGCGTTCGTGCCGGATGACACGCACGCGCGGGTCGCGGGCGCGGAAGCGCTCGGCCACGGCGGCGGTCTCGTCGGTCGAGGCGTCGTCGACGCAGATCACCTCGATCTCGTCGAGCGTCTGCCGCAGAGCGCTCTCCAGCGCCGCGGAGAGCGTGGCCTCGTCGTCGAAGACCGGCATGACGATCGAGACGAGTGGTGCCGGCTTCATCGACGTCGATTCTAGCCGGTGGCGATGCGCGAATATCCTGGCGGGATGAAGATCGCCATCGCGGGCACCGGCTATGTGGGCCTCTCGAACGCCGTCGTCCTCGCCCAGCGCCACGAGGTGTTCGCCCTCGACGTCGACCCGACCAAGGTCGAGCTGCTCACCCGGCGGCTCTCGCCCATCGTCGATGCGGAGCTGGAGGACTACCTCGCGACGCGAGAGCTCGACCTCACCGCGACGCTCGACGCCGCCGAGGCGTACCGGGACGCGGAGTTCGTCGTCGTGGCGACGCCGACCGACTACGACGAGAGGACGAACTTCTTCGACACCTCGTCGGTCGAGTCGGTCATCGACGCGGCGCTCGCGGTCAACCCGGGAGCGGCGATCGTGATCAAGTCGACCGTGCCTGTCGGGTTCACCGCACGCGTCGCGGCCGAGCATCCCTCTGCGACGATCGTGTTCTCCCCCGAGTTCCTGCGCGAAGGACACGCGCTCTACGACAACCTGCATCCGTCCCGCATCGTGGTGGGGGACCGGGGACCCGCGGGGCAGCGGTTCGCCGCGCTGCTGCGGGAGGGAGCGCTCGATCCGGACGTGCCGGTGCTGCTGACCGGCTCGACCGAGGCCGAGGCGATCAAGCTCTTCGCCAACACGTACCTCGCGCTGCGCGTCGCGTACTTCAACGAGCTGGACACCTACGCCGCGGTGCACGGGCTCGACTCGCGCCAGATCATCGAGGGCGTGGGGCTGGATCCGCGCATCGGCACGCACTACAACAATCCGTCGTTCGGGTACGGCGGATACTGCCTGCCGAAGGACACGAAGCAGCTGCTCGCGAACTACTCGGAGGTGCCGCAGAACCTCATCGGGGCGATCGTGGAGGCCAACACCACCAGGAAGGACTTCGTCGCGGCCGACATCCTCGCCCGCAACCCTCGCACGGTGGGCGTCTACCGCCTCGTGATGAAGGCCGGCTCCGACAACTTCCGCTCCTCGTCGATCCAGGGGATCATGAAGCGCCTCAAGGCGAAGGGGGTCGAGGTCATCGTCTACGAGCCCACGCTCGCCGATGACGAGTTCTTCCGCTCCGAGGTCGTGCGTGATCTGGACAGCTTCAAGGCCCGCGCCGACGTCATCGTCGCGAACCGCTCGACCGACGTGCTCGCCGACGTCGAGGACAAGGTCTACACGCGCGACATCTACGGCCGCGACTGAGGCGGGCTGCGGTCAGCGCTGGCGGGGCTCGATCGGCGTGAGCAGCACGGGCGCCTCGGTGACGTCGATCGTCACCTCGCCGTCCACAGGGTCGACCACCGTCTGCTGGCCGCTGACCCCCGCCATCGTCAGCGACACCGTCGAGGGGATCGTCGCGGTCTTGGCCGAGCCGTCCGGGGTCCACACGACGTAGCGCCGGTCGCCTTCTGAGCCGAAGGTCCGCACGACGACGCCGGAGTCGGTCTCGGGCGGGTCGCTCACCGCGCGCCCCTCGACCGTCGCGACCAGCAGCGCCTGCGCGTAGGCCGCGGGCTTGAGCGACAGCGCCGCGGTGTTCTCGCGCGGCTCGTACTCGAAGAGGCCGAAGTTGCGCTCGTGCACGGTGCGATCGTTCGTCCCGTTCTTCAGGTCGTACCAGCGCACGCGCTCGGCGCCCGTGGCGAGCTCCGAGGACTCCATCGCCAGGAGGAACTCGCCCTGACCGGCCAGCGTCCGCCCGCCGGTCTTCGACGAGCTGCCCGTCTCGGTGATCCAGACCGGCAGCGCGTCGTCGCCGTACTCGGCGCTCACCTTCTGCGCGTCGGCGATGAGGGAGCCCACCCGGTCGGGACGGGAGTTCGCGGAGTACGGGTGGAAGCTCATCGCGTCGACGTATGTGAGCCCGCCGAGCTTCCAGAGCCGCTCGAACCAGGCGGAGTCGTAGTTCGCGGTGGCGCCGGCGAGGAGCGTGATGTCCGCATCGACCTTGCGCACCTTCTTGCTGACGCTCTTGACGAGCGTGAGGTAGCAGTCCGCCGTGGTCCCGCATCCTGCGGCGTTGAAGCGATCCGAGTTGAACTCGTTGAAGATCTCGATCGCCTCGGGGTGATACCGCTTGGCGACCGCGGCGGCGTAGCGCGCGTAGGCGCCGATGGCGGCCGAGCCGGACGGGACTTGGGCGTCGCCCCACAGCGTGTTGCCGTAGTCGATCGTGGCGCCCAGCTCCATGCCGCTGGCCCGCAGTCTCGCGAACTCCCGGTCGTACCGCTTGTCCCAGTCGTAGACGCCCTTCTCGGTCTCGTTGAGCCGCCACAGCACGTCGCTGCCGACCATGCCGAGGCCCAGCGTCGAGGCGTAGCGCACCTGACCGGTGTAGTGCGTGTTCTCGACGTGGATCAGGGTGCCGAAGCGCGGGTCCAGGGGGATGTCGTACGCCGGGGTGTCGACGACGCCGATCGCGGCTTTCGCCTTCTCCCCGTCCGCGTCGGTCAGCGTGAGGGTGTAGTAGCCCTGCGTCACTCCGGTGAGCGCGATGCCCTCCAGCGCGCCCTCGACGGTCGCCGAGCCCGACAGCGCGACCGTGCCGTCGGGCCGCTTCAGACGGTACGTGACCTTGCCGGCGGCCGCGCCGACGGCGAGCGTGGCGAAGTCGGTGCTCATCGTCAGCGAGCTGTTGGCCAGCAGCGCCGCGGGCTTCACCTTCTCGAACGACGGGTTGGGAAGGACCTGCGTGCCGTCCGCTCCGGTCAGCGACAGGTCGTCGATCGCGATGCGGCGAAGGGGCGCGTTCACCGAGACGGTGACGGTGGCCTCGGTCGCGTCGTCCGCGGCCACGAACTCGCCCGCCACGTCCTGCCAGTTCGCCCGAGCGGTCATCGCCGGCACCGGGATGGTCGTGCCGTCGATCTCCACCGACACGTCGCCCTCGCCGACCGCCGCGCTGAGCGAGCGGAAGCTGCCGCCGAACGTGTACGTCTCGCCGCCGACGACGGACGCGGTCGCCTTCAGGACGGTCGTGCCGGCGGTCGCCGAAGGCGCGTCCACGAGGACGGCGACCCGGCCGTCGGCGACCGTGCCCACGGCAGGGGCCACCTCGCCGACCGCCGTGGGCGAGGCGGTGCTCCAGCCCGAGATCTTCCCCGCCGCCGCCGCGATGCGCACGTCCTGGGCGGGCTCGGTCGGCGTGGGTGCGGCGACGGGCGTGCTCGCCGTCGGCGACGGTGCCGGCGCGGCGGTGCAGCCGGCGAGCAGGAGCAGGCACAGGCACAGCGGGAGAACGCGGCGTCCAGGTCGCATGGAGCAGGGCCCTTTCGTCGGGGGGAGACCTCCACGGTAACCGACCGGCGCTCCGGGGATGCTGTCAGGTGGTGGCGGAGAGAGGCGAATAGACTGGTTTCCCATGACGCCTTCGACTCGCCGTGCTGTTCGAGAGCTCGCGGCATCGGAGGCGGACCGGCGCGGCGGCGATGCCGGGGCCTCGCGCCGCAGGACTCGGCGCATCGTCTGGATCGTGGTGCTCGTGCTGGTGGCGGCCGTGCTGTTGTGCGCGGTCTGGCTGACGGTCAAGGTGCTCGCCGCCAAGGAAGCGCTGGAGTCGGCGCAGCAGACGGTGAGCACCGCGATGGACGGCGACCAGGATGCGGCCGCGCTGATCGCATCGGTCGCCGGCGACGCGGCGACGGCGGCCGGGGCATCCGACGATCCGCTGTGGCGTGCGGCCGAGGTCATCCCCTTCGCGGGCGACAACCTGCGCGCGGTGAGGCTCGCCGCGCACGCGCTCGACATCGCGGTGGGCGACATCGGCGAGCCGATCCTGGCCTTGCAGGCCGACGGGGAAGGCAAGATCTTCGCCCGCGCGCTGCCGTACCTCTCCGAGGGCTTCGCGGCACTGGAGCCGGTCGCGGCGGAGCTCACCGCGGTGGCGGAGTCGAACGCGCTCGTGCCGCCGGTGCGCTCGGGCGTCGAGCGGATCGCCGCGGCGCTCGACGCGGCCGCGCCCGTGATGTCGTATCTACCCGTGCTGATGGGCGCAGACGGTCCGCAAAACATCCTGCTCGCGTTCCAGAACAACGCCGAGGCGCTTCCGCTGGGCGGCAGCCCCGCGTCGCAGACGCTGATCACGGCGGACGAGGGCGACCTGACCATCACCAAGCAGGTGGGCAGCGGCGACTTCGAGTGGGCCGCGCTGGAGGACTTCGACGTCCCGTCGGGCGCGAGCGCGCTCTACGGGGAGACCTACGGGTCGCGGGTCAACATGTCGGTGACGCGACCCGACTGGCCGTCCTCCGCCGAGATGCTGGCGGCGTTCTGGCACCGCGACATCGACGACACGCAGATCGACGCCGTCGCGTCGATCGACCCGATCGCGCTGCAGCGGATGCTCGATGCGACCGGCCCGATCGAGGTCGGCGATGTCACGATCGACTCGGACAACGCGCTCAAGGTGCTGCTCAGCGACGTGTACACGTGGTGGGACGCCTACACGAAGACGGGCGCGAAGGAGTCCGACGCGTTCTTCGCCCGGGTCGCGAGCACGATGATCGACGAGATCGCCTCCGGCGACTTCGAGGTCTTCACGATGCTCAAAGCGGTGCGCACGAGCATCGACAAGGGCGACATCATGCTGTGGAGCGCGGACGAGGAGTTCCAGAGCGAGCTGGCCACGGCCCGGATCGGCGGCGTCCTTCCCACGGACAACGAGACCACCACGACGCTGGGCATCTACTACCGGGATGTCTCCGCCTCCAAGATCGACTACTACCTGAAGACCGAGGCCACGGCGACGATGACGTGCACGGGCGAGACGACCACGATCGTCGCGAGCACGACGTTGAACCTGGACATCAGCCAGGCGGCGGCCGACGCGCTGCCGCGCTACGTGCAGAGCTATCGGCACGGGAGCGAGTACTTCATCAAGCAGGTGTTCATGTATGCGCCGCCGGGCATGCAGATCGACAGCGTGAGCGTCGACGGACGCGACGTGTCCCCGTTCCGCCAGGGGAACACCGACCTCGGTCGCGAGGTCGCGCCGTTTTTGATGACCCTCCGCCCGGGCGAGACCGCCGAGGTGACGGCGACGTTCTCGGGCACGGGAGACTTCGGGCCGCTCGAGGTGCGCACCACGCCGATGATCCACGCGACCGAGCTGACGCTCGACGACGACTGTCACTGAGGGGGAGGCGTGACGGCAGGCGGCGACGGCAGCGCGATCCCCCCGCGGCGCTCCACGAGGGACTGGCCCAGTCTGTACGGCGCGCACCTCTTCTGGACCGATCTCATCGTCATCGTCCTCGTCATCGCGGTCTACGGCCTGGTCGTGGTCGACCCGCTGCGCGCACGGGTCTCGTGGCCGGAGGGGCCTCCCGTGCCCGTGCCCCAGTGGACGCTGCTCGTTTCCGTCGCGCTGATCTGGCTGATCGCGCTCGACGTGATCGACACGCGCGACCGCCACATCGTCGGCAGCGGCGTCACCGAGTACCGCAGGATCATCAACGCGACCGTCGGCGTCTTCGCGTTCCTGGTCACGCTCGCCTTCTTCCTGCGGATCGAAGTCCCCCGCTCGCTCCTGCTGTTCGCCCTGCCGTGCGGGATGCTCGTGCTCGTCGTCTCCCGGTGGGGATGGCGGCAGTGGCTGCGCGCCCAGCAGCGTGCAGGCAGGTACACGTATCGTGCCGTCGTCATCGGCGAGCGCGACAACGTGCGCCACATCGTCGAGTCGATCAGGCGCGCGCGCGGCACGGGGTTCGACATCGTCGGCGTCATCACGCACGACGGGGGAGCCGACGCGATCGAGGGCGTGCCCGTGATCGGCCGGTTCGACACCGCGATGGCCGCGATGGACGCCGTCGACGCCGACACCGTCGTCATCGCGGGGGCCGACGAGCTGCGGCCGCAGACGCTCCGGCGGATCGGATGGGGAGTGGCCGACCGCGACGGCAACTTCGTGGTGGCGCCCGCGCTGACGGACGTGGCGGGGCCCCGCATCCATGCCCGGCCCGTCGCCGGGCTGCCGCTCGTGCACGTCGAGTACCCGCGGCTGGAGGGCTGGAAGCGGGTCGCGAAGCGAGTGTTCGACGTCGTCGGCGCCCTGGCGCTCATCGTGCTCTTCTCGCCGCTCATGCTGGGCACGGCGATCGCGATCAAGCTCGAGTCGCCGGGGCGGATCATCTTCCGCCAGATCCGGATCGGCCGCGGCGGCCGCCCGTTCGGCCTGCTCAAGTTCCGCTCCATGGTCGCCGGTGCCGACGACCAGCTGGCGAGCCTGCTCGACCTGCAGGGACGCGGCGACCGCCCGTTCTTCAAGGTCGTGGACGACCCGCGCATCACGAGAGTGGGCCGATTCATCCGGCGGCACTCGATCGACGAGCTGCCGCAGCTGTTCAACGTGCTCTCCGGCCGCATGAGCCTCGTCGGCCCGCGGCCGCAGCGGGAGGCCGAGGTCGCCCTCTACCACGACGGCGCGCACCGTCGGCTCCTCGTCAAACCCGGCCTGAGCGGGCTGTGGCAGGTCAGCGGGCGCTCGTCGCTGTCGTGGGAGGACGCGCTGCGCCTCGACCTCTACTACGTCGAGAACTGGTCGTTCACGCAGGACCTCCAGATCCTCTTGCGCACCGTGCGGGCCGTCGTCGCCCCCGGCGCGAGCACCTACTGACCTTCCGGCATCCGCACATAGGATCTAGTGGATGCCTGCGCCACGTCTTCCCCGCACCAGCGGGGTGCGCCACGTGATCGTCGGCGTCCTCGCCGTCGTGTACGGATCGTTCCTCGCCGTCGTCGCGTTCTGGCCCAGTCCGGTCGACCGCCCGGTCGCGTCGCTCCTGGAACGCGCCATCGACGAGCTGCACGAGCGCGGAGTGCCGTCGTTCGTCGACTACGGGTTCCTCGAGTCCAGCGCGAACATCGCCCTGTTCGTCCCCGTCGGCCTGCTGCTCGGCCTGGCGCTGCCGGTGCGCTGGTGGCCCGGCGCGGTCGTGCTCGGCCCGTTGCTGTCGATGGCGATCGAGCTGGCCCAGGGGCTGTTCCTGTCCGCGCGCTACGCGTCGTGGGGGGATGTCCTGGCGAACTCCGTCGGCGCGACGATCGGCGTGCTGCTGGCGCTGACGCTGCGCGCCGTCGTGGCGCTGAGGGACGAGCGCGTCGTGGCACGACACGAGGCGCTCGCCCGGGCACTCGCAGAAGGCGGCAGGCGGCGGCCGTACTGAGGGAGGGCGCCATCCGGGCGCCGAAGCGAGGAACAATGGCCGGGATCGGCGCGGCGTTCGCTGCCGGCGCTCGCGTCAGCCCACCCACTGCGTGATCGCGTCGCGGAACACGCCGGACGAGAACCGCCTGGCACGCTCTCTCGGTGCGTGCGGGCCGATCGAGGTCGCGGTCTCGACGGCGGCGACGAGGTCGGAATCGGATGCGAAGTCCGTCAGGACGCCCGACTGCCCGTCCACCACGCTCTCGGCGGCGCCGCCGAGAGCGCATGCGACGACCGGGGTTCCCGCGGCCATCGCCTCCACCGGCATGATGCCGAAGTCCTCGACGGCCGGGAACACGTATGCGGCCGCGCGGCCGTAGAGCGCGCGCAGCAGGGCATCGCTCGGCGCCGGCACGAACCGCACCGGCACGGTCGCGTCCGCCGCGGCGGCGCGCAGCCGCGCCTGCTCGGGGCCCGAGCCCGCGAGCACCACGGGCAGGCCGGTCAGCGCCCCGGTGCGGATCACCAGCTCGAGCCGCTTGTAGGGGATGAACCGCGAGGCCCCGAGCAGGAACGTCGCGGGAAGCCCGTCGAGCAGCGCCCCCTCCTGCGGGGAGAGCTCGTCGCGCCAGTCGACGGCCTGGATCTCCTCCACGGCGACCGGGGGATAGATCACGCGGGAGTCGACATCCCACGCCCTCCGGATGCGATCGCGCACGAACGCGCTGTTCGCCGCGTACTGTGCGCCGTCGTGCGCCCGACGGCGGTCGAGGGGCTTCAGCGCCGCCGCCGCCAGGCGGACGGGCAGGCTGTCGCCTCGGCGGTCGAGCTCGGGGCTCCAGATGTACCTGGCCGGCGAGTGGACGTAGACGAAGCGCTTCAGGTCGGGGTCGCCGAAGTCGGCGTGGTGCGCGAACAGATGCGAGCTGATCAGGGCCCAGTCGTAGTCGTGCGGCCTGCGGGCGCGCCACGTCGCGGGCATGAACGGCAGGGCGAGGGACTTGCTCCGGCGCAATGGCGTGCGCGCCATCCAGCTCTCCGTGACGCGGTCGGGGTCGAACCGTCCGACCGAGTCGTTCCACAGGCAGAAGAGGTCGGCATCCGGCCAGATCCGGCTCATCGCCTCGAACACGTTCTCGCTGCCGCCGGCGCGGGCGATCCACTCGTGAACGAGCACGCCGGCCATCAGCGCACCTCCGATACCTCGCATGTCCGCGGCCGTCTCGGCCAGAGCCCCGAGGATAGCGGCTTTCGGGATGCCCGGCGGTTTGCGGCATGCGCCGGGAGATGGCAGAATAGACAGGTTCCATATTCCTGCGGCGCTCGTGTGCGCCCGGGATCACTGCCAGGGCAGTGCATAGACGGCGCTCACGCGCGAGGTCTAGGCCGCGGGCAGCAGAACGACACATCCCAACACCCGATGCGCGCAGGCGTGCCTTCCGTGCGGGCGGGCGGATGCCTCGGCGCCGGGCGCCGGGGATTGACACCAGAACAGCGGTGCCTCGCGCCAGCGAGGAGTGCCCAGGCACGAACCCGTGCCGCATGCGTCCGATGCCCGAGAGGTATGACGCGAGAAAGAGAGTGAGCAGACAATGGCGGGACAGAAGATCCGCATTCGCCTGAAGTCGTACGACCACGCGGGGCTCGACTCGTCCGCGCGCAAGATCGTCGACACCGTGATCCGCGCCGGCGCGACGGTCGTCGGCCCCGTGCCGCTGCCGACCGAGAAGAACGTCGTGTGCGTCATCCGGTCGCCGCACAAGTACAAGGACAGCCGCGAGCACTTCGAGATGCGCACCCACAAGCGCCTGATCGACATCATCGACCCGACGCCCAAGGCCGTCGAC
>JASGDZ010000317.1:0-3823 GCA_047606835.1 Microbacterium sp.
ATGGGGCGGCCGACGTCGTCGTGTACGCCGCGGCGTCGTTCGGGCCGGGCGCGCAGGACCGGGTGCGCGCCGCCGCCGGGGGGCGGCGCGTCGACGGCGACCGCGCGCTGTGGGGGTCGGCGGAGCAGGTCGCCGCCGGGGTGCGGCGCATCGCGGAGTCGGGTGTGGACGCCGTTGTCCTGCTCCCTGGCGACGAACCCGATCTCGTGGCGTTCTACCGGTGTGCGGGCGCCGTCGCGCGGCTCGTCGCGGGAGCGCACGCGTAGGCGCCCGGTGCCGATGCCGCGCGCTCGGCGGGTCGTGACCGGCTCATCCCTGTTCGTCGACGATCGGCACGTGCGGCAGCGTCGCACACGCCGCGAGCAGCAGCGCGCTCGCCGCGACCGAGCCGGCGAACACGGCGACGCCGCCGGACTGCACCGCCGCGGCATCCGTGTCGCGCCCCGCGATCACCGCGTTCGCGATCGCGCCGGACACCGCGACGCCGAGCGAGCTGCCGATCGAACGCGCCAGGGTGTTCACCCCCGACACGACGCCGCGCCTGCGCAGGCCCACCGACGACTGCGCGGCGATGAGGCTCGGGTTCGCGACGAGCCCGAGCCCCAGGCCCATCACGAAGCAGCCGGCCGCGGTGAGCGCGATCGACGGGGTCAGCGAGAACAGCAGCAGGCAGCCGGTGCCGACGAGCGTTCCGGCCGAGCCGATGAGAGCGGTCGTGCGGAAGCCGATGCGCAGGTAGAAGCGGCCGGCCAGCGTGGCGGTGAGCGGCCAGCCCAGCAGCAGCGCGGCGACGGCGAAGCCGGCGACGAGGGGCGAGGCGCGCGTCGTGGCCTCGAGGAACGTCGGAACGAACGACACGATGCCGATCATCGTCATGCCGACCATCAGCGACACGAGCGCGCTCGTCACCACGATGCGGCTGCGCAGCGCCCACGGCGGCAGCACGGGGTCGTCGGCGCCGCGTTCGACGAGCACGAAGACGACGAGCAGCAGGATGCCTCCGCCGAACGCGCCGAGAGACTGCCACGACAGCCACGCCCAGCCGTTCCCGCCTTCGAGCACGCCGAGCACGAGGAGGACGAGCGCGACGGTGAGCAGCGCCGAGCCCGCGTAGTCGATGCGGCGGCGGTGCCGCTCGAACCGCTCGTGGTAGCGCAGCCACAGGATCGCACCGGCCAGCACGGCCAGGGGGAGGTTGATCCAGAAGATCCATCGCCACGACACGAACTGGGCGAACAGTCCGCCGAGCGTCGGTCCGACGACCGACGCGAAGGCCCACACGCTCGCGATGTAGCCCTGGGCCTTCGCGCGTTCGCGCACCGTGTAGATGTCGCCCGCGATCGTGAGGGTCATCGGCATGATGGCGCCCGCGCCGAGCCCCTGCGCGGCGCGGAAGCCGATGAGCGCGGTCATGTCCCACGCCAGCGCGCACAGGATGGAGCCGACGAGGAACAGGCCGATGCCGACGAACATGATCGGCTTGCGGCCGAACGTGTCGGCGAGCTTGGCGTAGACGGGCACCGATGCGGCCTGCGCGAGCAGGTAGGCGGAGAACAGCCACGGGAACTGCGCGAACCCGCCCAACTCGCGCACGATCGTCGGCACCGCGGTGGAGATGATGGTGGAGTCGACCGCGACGAGCAGCGTCGACAGCATGAGGCTGAGCAGGATGGGGCCGCGCTCCGAGCGCAGGCCGACCCCGTCGCTCACCGCAGCGTGGGCGCGAGTCGCACGTACCGCACCGTGCCCTCTTCGCGCACCTCGGCGACCCCGGGGTGGGCGCGCACGAAGTCGAGGAAGCTCTTGTGGCCGAGCTCCTTCTCGCTGAACGAGGGGTCCATGCGCTTGAGCAGGTTCTTGACGGCCGACGCGTTGACCCAGTCGTCGTCGGTGCGCTCGTCCTCCAGGCGAAGGGCGCGCTCCAGCAGCGCCGCACCCGACTCCTCGGTGGAAGGCGCCGGCTCCTTGGCCTTCGCAGACCTCCGGGTCGTGGCGGGCTTGCGCTCGGCCTCCTGCGGCGGCGCAGGCTCGGCGGCTGTGGATGCGGGTGCCACGGCGGGGACTCCGGGCAGCCGGTCGTAGGTCGCGAACTCGTCGCACGCGGAGGCGAGCGACTTCGCGGTCGAGCCGGCGACACCCACGCCCACGACATAGCGGCCGAGCCGACGGCAGCGCTGGGCGAGCGGCACGTAGTCGCTGTCGCCCGCCACGATCACGACGTGGGTGAGGTCGGGAAGGCGGAACATGTCCTCCACGGCGTCGACGGCGAGCCGGATGTCGGCCCCGTTCTTGGCGTACGCCGCGGCGGGGAACAGCTGCACGAGGTCGACGGCGCGCGCGACGAGCTGTGCGCGGTAGTCGGCGTTGACGGGCGCCGACCAGTCGGCGTACGCGCGGGTCAGCACGATCGTGCCGAAGGATGCCGCGAAGTCGATGATCGCGCCGATGTCGATCGTCGCGCGCTTGAGCTTCGCGCCGAAGTCGGCCGCGGGCTTGGTCGTGCCGCGGTCCTTCATGAACGAGCCGCGGCCGTTGACCTGGTCGTAGCGGGAGATGACGATGTTGTCGAAGTCGACGTAGACGGCGGCGCGGGAGTCGGAGGCCTCGGGCATGAGTCCAGTGTGTCGCGTTTCGTGTGGATTCGCTCGCAGCGCCCCTGCGCGGAGCGCCCCGGTGGTCGAGTGCCCGCGTCGAGCGTCCCCGGTGGTCGAGTGCCCGCGCGGAGCGTCCCCGGTGGTCGAGTGCCCGCGCGGAGCGCGGGTGTATCGAGACCCCCCGCCCCGACCGCCACAGCACCCCGACACCCACACAAAGAACCGAATGTCGGACCCCCTTCCTACACTCGAGATATGAGCAGATCCACGCCCCTCTACGCCGGCGAGCCGCGCGGGCTCGACGCCGACGCGGTGTGGCACGAGCTGCTCGATCCGGCCGACCTGATCGACGTCGACCCCGCCGAGCACGCGCTTGCGCCGGGCGAGCCCGAGGCCGAGCGACCCGTCGACGCGCTGACCGAGCTGGAAGAGGCGCACGCGCGTGCGCGCGTGCTCGTCGCGGAGCAGTACCGCGCGATGGCGAGCATCCTCGAAAGCGCCGAGGCCGATCCCGACCCGTGGGTGGGGCCGGATCCGACGCTCGACCCGCACTGGGCCGACCCGCGCGAGCGCAGCGTCGCCGATGTGCGTCGCGAGCGCCGCGAGTTCGCGGTGCGCGCGGCCGCGGCCGACATCGCCGTGAGACTGCGGATGTCCGAGGTCGCCGTGCGGGCGAAGGCCGCCGACGCCGCCACGCTCCGGCGGCGGTGCCCCCACACGTGGCGGCGCTTCCTGGGCGGTGCGATCGCCGAGCAGAACGCGCGGATCGCGGCGCGCGCGGCGGCGTCCCTTCCGTCCCGCGCTCCCGCGGCGTGGTCGGCGTTCGACGAGCAGGTCGTGAGTTCCGCGCAGGTGCTGACGCCCGCGAAGTTCCGCGCCCGCGCGCGGGTCGTGCGCGACCGGGTGCACCCGGCATCCACCGACGAACGCCACGCCGAAGCGGCCGCCGAGCGAGGCGTGTGGCTCAACGACGGCGACGACGCGATGTCCACGCTGACGGCCTTCCTTCCTGCGGTCGAGGCGCGCGCGATCCTCGATCGGCTCGACAAGACAGCGCGGCATCTGCACGATCGGCCCGGGGAGAGCCGGACGCTCGCGCAGCTGCGCGCCGACGCGCTGTGCGATCTCACGATCCGCGGCGGCGGGCACGACATCGAGCCGGTCGTCGCGATCACCGTGCCGGCGCTGACGCTGCTCGGGCACGACGACGCGCCCGCGACGCTCGACGG
>JASGDZ010000318.1:0-3078 GCA_047606835.1 Microbacterium sp.
GTCGGAGGATCCGGCGCAGATCCTCCGACATCCGCCCGATTCTCCTGCTGAGAGCCCGAGCCCCCGCGAACCCCGGCCGCGACCGCGGCTCGATAGGATGAGGCGTAATCCCCTCCGTCACCGAAAGGGAGCGTCCCATGCCAGGAATCGTCATCGTCGGCGTGCAGTGGGGGGACGAGGGCAAGGGCAAGGCCACCGACCTGCTCGGCGACCGCACCGACTGGGTCGTCAAGTTCAACGGCGGCAACAACGCCGGCCACACGGTCGTGATCGGCGACGAGAAGTACGCGCTGCACCTGCTGCCCTCCGGCATCCTCTCTCCCGGCGTCAACGCCGTGATCGGCAACGGCGTCGTCGTCGACCTCGAGGTGCTGTTCGCCGAGCTCGAGGCGCTGAACGCGCGCGGCGTCGACACGTCGCGCCTGCGCATCAGCGCGAACGCGCACCTCATCACGCAGTACCACCGCACGCTCGACAAGGTCACCGAGCGGTTCCTCGGCAAGCGCATGATCGGCACGACCGGGCGCGGCATCGGCCCGGCGTACGCCGACAAGATCAACCGCGTGGGCCTTCGCGTGCAGGACCTCTTCGACGAGAACATCCTGCGGCAGAAGGTCGAGGGCGCCCTCGAGCAGAAGAACCACCTGCTGCTGAAGGTCTACAACCGCCGCGCCATCGCCGTGGACGAGATCGTCGGCGACCTGCTGTCCTACGCCGAGCGCGTGCGGCCGATGGTGGCCGACACGTCGCTGCTGCTCAACGACGCGCTCGACGCGGGCGACGTCGTCGTGTTCGAGGGCGGGCAGGCGACGATGCTGGATGTCGACCACGGCACATACCCGTTCGTCACCTCGTCGTCGGCCACCGCCGGCGGCGCCTCGACGGGGTCGGGCGTGGGGCCGAACCGGCTCGACCGCATCGTCGGCATCGTGAAGGCCTACACCACCCGCGTCGGCTCGGGACCGTTCCCGACGGAGCTGTTCGACGAGCACGGCGAATGGCTGCGCTCGCGCGGCTTCGAGTTCGGCACCACGACGGGCCGCCCGCGCCGTGTGGGCTGGTACGACGCGCCCATCACGCGCTACGCGACCCGCGTCAACGGCATCACCGACCTCGTGCTGACGAAGCTCGACATCCTCACCGGACTCGACGAGATCCCGGTCTGCGTGGCATATGACGTCGACGGCATACGTTTCGACGAGGTGCCGGTGAACCAGTCCGATTTCCACCACGCGAAGCCGGTGTACGAATACCTGCCCGGTTGGCAGGAGGACATCTCCGGGGTGCGGTCGTTCGACGACCTGCCGCGGGCGGCGCAGGACTACGTGCTGGCGCTCGAGGCGATGAGCGGCACCCGCGTCTCGGTGATCGGCGTCGGGCCCGCGCGCGACGGCGTGATCGTGCGCCGGGACCTGGTCTGATGGTGCGTTTCGACTCGCGGGACTCGCTCAACGAGCGGGAACCCCACCGACGCGACGGAACGCGCCGATGAGGTTCCTGCTGGGCGGCTACACCGCCGAGATGGAGGGGCGCGCGACGGGGATCGGGATGCTGCGCGCCGGCGCCGCCGACGACGTGCTCGCGGGAGGGGCGTTGGCGTTCGAGGGCGACGCCGTCGCGGCATCCGGCTCCCCGTCGTGGCTGACGGCGCACCCGACGCTCGACGTCGTGTATGCCGCGCTGGAGGGCGCGGGCACGGTGCAGGCGTTCCGCCGCACGGGCGAGACGACGTGGGCGCCGCTCGGCGACCCGGTGCCCGCAGGCGAGATCGTGTGCCACGTCGCGGTGGCTCCTGACGGCGGATCGCTCGTGGCCGACTGCTGGGGCGACGGGACCGTGGCGCGGATGCCGCTGGACGCCGAGGGCCGCCCGAGCGCGCCGCAGGTCGCCGCGGCGGCGCGGGATCCGTACGGGGCGGAGTCGGCGGCGGATGTCGATCCCGAGCTCGGCCTCGATCTGTCGGCGCTGCTGCGCGGTGGCCTGCGGGAAACCGCGGGGCAGCCCGGGGAGACGACGGGTGCGGCGCCGGATGCCTCCCGCAGCTCACGGGCGCACGCCGCCGCGTTCCTTCCCGACGGGCGCGTCGCGACCACCGACCTCGGGTTCGACCTCGTGCGGGTGTGGCGTCCGTCTCGCTCCGGGCTGTGCCTCGACCACGAGGTCGTGCTGCCGCGCGGATCGGGTCCGCGGCACCTCGTCGTGCACCCGAGCGGGCATCTCTACATCGTCACGGAGTACTCGTGCGAGGTGTTCGTGCTGGCGCCCGCGCCGTCCGGGCGGTGGGCACTCGTCGGCGGCGTGCCGGCGGCGCCGGCGGCGCTGCCCGACGACGCGGCGGCCGAGCTGGCCGCATCGCGCGACGGCGCGTTCCTCTACGCGGGCCTGCGCGGGTCGAACACGATCGCGACGCTGCGCGTGCGCGGCGCGGGAGAGACGCTGGAACCCGTCGCCCTGGTCGACTCGGGCGTCGACTGGCCGCGACACCACGTCGTCGCCCGCGACACGCTCCTGGTGGTCGGACAGCGCTCCGACACCGTGACATCCCTCGCGCTCGACCTCCGCACCGGAGTGCCCGGTCGCGCGCGGCATCGCGTCGAGGCACCGTCGCCATCGTGCCTGCTCCCGGTGCGCTGAGCCCCCGGCTCAGACCTTCGCGTCCTGCCGCGGGATGACGACCTGTTTGACGATCAGCAGGATCGACGCGGTCACGGGCACGGCGACGAGGGCGCCGAGCAGGCCGAGCAGCGTGCCGCCGACCAGCGCGCCGATGACGACGAGGGCGCCGGGCACCGAGATCGCCCTGTTCATGACGCGCGGCGTCAGCACATATGCTTCGAGCTGCATGTAGACGGCGTACAGGATAGCGAAGATGAGCGCGGAGAGCGGGCTCGTGAACAGCGCGAGGCTCGTCGCGATGGCCCAGAACAGCACGGAGCCCACGAGCGGGATGATCGTGACGCAGAACGCGACGACCGCCATGAGCGCGGGGAACGGCAGCCCGAGGCAAAGGTGGATGACGAACGCGACCACCGCGTTGACGAACGCGAGGATCACCATGCCCATGAGATACGCGCCGAC
>JASGDZ010000319.1:0-3343 GCA_047606835.1 Microbacterium sp.
AACGACCGGAGGGCGTGCTCGCTCAACGACCGGAGGGCGTGCTCGCTCAACGACCGGAGGGCGTGCTCGCTCAACGACCGCGGGGCGCAGCGAGGTGCACCCGCAGTCCGCGCTCGCCCTCGCGCATCACCGCGGCGTGGGCGCGCGTGAACGCGGGCTTGAGCAGCGGGGCGGTGGCCCGCATCCACCGCCGCGTCGGCGACACGTGCCATCGGAACGTGATCACGGCGCCTTCGGCGTCCTTCTCCAGCACCATGGTCCCGGTGCCGAGCAGGTCGCCCTCCGCGGCGGCGGCGACGCGGCCGCGGCGCTTGGCCACCTCGGTGAGGGTGAGCCGCACCCGCAGCCGATGGCCAAGCGGACTGTGCACGGCCAGCGCGAACCGCTCCCCCGCGGCCAGGCGCGCAACCGGCTCGGGCACAGACACGCCGGGCCACCACGGGATCTCCCCGCGCTCCTGCAGGGTTCGCTTCATCTGGGCCCAGCACGCGTCGGGCGCGACCGGCACGCGCCACACCGAGACGAGACGGTAGTCGGCTTCCATTCCCCCACCCTATGGCGGGGCTACGAGCGCACCCGTCGCCGCAGCTCCTCGATGCGCGCCTGCAGCTGCGCCACGGTGGCCTGCGGGACCGCGGGCCCGCCGCACACCCGCCGCAGCTCCGCGTGCACGGCGCCGTGCGGCTGTCCGCTCTGGCGCGCATAGAGCCCGACGAGCGAGTTGAGCAGCTGTCGCTGCTCGCGCAGCGTGCGGTGCAGCGGCGCGGGAAGGGATGCGACATCCGTGCCCGGCTCCTGCGCCTGCCGCTGTTCGCGCTGCCGCCGGTGCCTGCTCTGCCGACTCTGACGCTGCATCAGCAGCTCGTGCACGTGCTCGGGCTCGAGCAGGCCAGGAAGCCCCAGGAACTCCTCCTCCTCGGGCGTTCCGGGCACGGCGAGCTGGCCGAACTCGCGGCCGTCGTACAGCACGCGGTCGAAGTGCGCGATCGAACCCAGCGCCTGGTAGGAGAACTCCTCGGTGAGCGCGTCGGACGCGGTCTCCTCACGCTCCGCTTCGTCGATCAGCTCGTCGTCGAGGGTCCCCTCGCCGTCGGGCTCCCGGTCCAGCGCGTGGTCGCGCTCCTCCTCGAGGGCGTTCGCGAGCTCGAGCAGCTGCGGCACGTTCGGCAGGAACACGCTCGCCGTCTCGCCCCGGCGCCGCGCCCGCACGAACCGGCCCACCGCCTGCGCGAAGAACAGCGGTGTCGACGCGCTCGTGGCGTACACGCCGACGGCGAGCCGCGGCACGTCGACGCCCTCCGAGACCATCCGCACCGCCACCATCCACCGGGTCGTCGAGGCGGCGAACCGCTCGATGCGCTCCGACGCCGAAGGATCGTCGGACAACACGACGGCGGGCTGCTCTCCCGTGATGCCGTGCAGGATCGCGGCATACGCGCGCGCCGCCGCCTGGTCGGTCGCGATGACGAGGCCCCCCGCGTCGGGCACGTCCGCGCGCACCTCGCCCAGCCGGCGGTCGGCCGAGCGCAGGACGGCGGGGATCCAGTCGCCCTGTGGGTCGAGCGCGGTCCGCCACGCCTGCGCGGTGACGTCCTTCGTGTTGTCCTGGCCGAGGTGGGCCTCCAGCTCGTCGCCGGCCCGCGTGCGCCAGCGCATCTTCCCGGCGTAGACGAGGAACAGCACCGGGCGCACGACGCCGTCGGCCAGTGCCCGGCCGTAGCCGTAGCTGTAGTCGGCACGCGAGATGCGGATTCCGCGTTCGTCGGGGTGGTATTCCACGAACGGAATGGGGGCCGTGTCGCTGCGAAAGGGCGTGCCGCTCAGCAGCAGCCGGCGGGTGGCGCGCCGGTACGCCTCGCGCAGCGCGTCGCCCCACGACAGCGCGTCCCCGCCGTGGTGCACCTCGTCGAGGATCACGAGGGTGCGGCGGTCTTCCGCCAGCCGCTGGTGGACGGATGCCTTCACCGCCACCTGCGCATAGGTCACCGCGACCCCGTGATACTGCCGCGAAGGCGCGTGGTGGCGGTTCGAGAAGCGCGGATCGAGGCGGATGCCGACCCGCGCCGCGGCGTCGGCCCACTGGGTCTTCAGGTGCTCGGTCGGCGCGACCACGACGATCCGCTCCACGACGCCGCGGCGCACGAGCTCGCTCGCGAGCCGCAGCGCGAACGTCGTCTTTCCCGCCCCCGGCGTGGCGGCGGCGAGGAAGTCGCGCGGGCCCTTGCCGACGCCGTCTGGGCCGTCGGCGGCGAAGTACGCGTCGAGCGCTTCGGCCTGCCATGCGCGCAGGCGCCCGGCGGTGCCCCACGGCGCGCGCTGCGGGAACGACGGCGACAGGTGCTCGGCGGCGAAGCTGCCGAAATGGGGCTCAGCCGCGAGCCGCGCGTCGTGTCCCATCGGCGGCCCTCCCGGCATCCGCACCGCCGGCTCTCGGCAGCGCGAGTACCCACGATAGGCGACGGCGACGACAACGAGGGTTAGGGTGAACAACGGTCACGAACCGCACGAGGAGTCCCATGGCGCGCAACGATCCCACGCCCGAGCCGCATCGCAGCCCCTACGTCCCGAACGCCGGGCCACACCCCTGGCGGCGCTTCGTCGCACTGGGCGACTCGTTCACCGAGGGCGTGGGCGACCCCGACCCGGGGGCTTCGAACGGGCTGCGCGGCTGGGCCGACCGCGTCGCCGAGGTGCTCGCGGGCCAGGTCGACGACTTCGCCTACGCGAACCTCGCTGTGCGCGGAAAGCTCATCCGGCAGATCGTGGACGACCAGCTCGAGCCGGCGCTCGCCCTCAACCCCGACCTCGTCACGTTCTCCGCGGGCGGCAACGACGTGATCCGCCGCGCCGACCCCGATGCCGTCTCGGAGCAGTTCGAGGACGCCGTGGTGCGCCTGGCGAGCACCGGCGCGACGCTTGTCGTGTTCACCGGCATCGACACCGAGTTCACGCCGGTCTTCCGCGGCATCCGCGGTCGCATCGCGATCTACAACGAGAACATCCGCGCGATCGCCGATCGCCACGACTGCATCGTGGCCGACCAGTGGGCGCTCAAAGAGGTGCAGGACATGCGCTTCTTCGACGACGACCGCCTGCACTACAACCCGCTCGGCCACCACGAGGTCGCGCGCATGGTGCTGCGCGCGCTCAACGTGCCGAACGAGCTGCAGGCGATGCAACCGGACCCCGTCCCGCAACGCTCGTGGCGCGAGGCGCGGGCCGTCGACCTCGTCTGGGCGCGCGAGCACCTCGCTCCGTGGGTGCTGCGGCGCCTGCGCCACCAGTCGTCGGGCGACGACGTGACCGCCAACCGCCCGGAGCCGCTGCCGGTCACGAACCTCGC
>JASGDZ010000320.1:0-12709 GCA_047606835.1 Microbacterium sp.
CGAGCGCGTTGTAGCGCAGCGCGGCGACGTTCACCGCCGCGACCGGTGCGCACACGCCTTCGAGCCGTGGCGTGTGCCCGCGGCCTACTGGGAAGCGATGACCCGGGCGATCGAAGGCGTGTGCGCCCCGGTCGCGGCGGTGAACGTCGCCGCGCTGCGCTACAACGCGCTCGACCTCGTCGTGCGCGCGGGCGGCGTGCCGATCCGCGTCGCGAGCAAGTCCGTGCGGGTGCGGGAGGTGCTCGACGCCGTCCTCGCCGTCCCCGGCTACCGCGGCATCCTGGCCTACACGCTCCCCGAGGCGCTGTGGCTCGCGCAGGACCACGACGACATCGTGCTCGGCTATCCGACCGCCGACCGGGCCTCACTCGGCAGGCTCGCCGCCGACGAGCACGCCGCATCGCGCATCACCCTGATGCTCGACGATCCCGCCCAGCTCGATCTCGTCGACTCCGTCGCCGCACCCGGCCGCCGTGCCGAGCTGCGCGTGGCGATCGACGCCGATGCGTCGTGGCGCGCACCCGCGCTCGGTCACATCGGCGTGCGCCGCTCGCCGCTGCACACCCCGGGAGAGGTCGCCGCCTTCGCCCGCGCCGTCGCCGGCCGGCCCGGCTTCCGGCTCGTGGGCCTCATGATGTACGAGGCCCAGCTCGCGGGGCAGGGGGATGCCACGGGCTCGGGCGACGGCGTCGTCCGCTGGATGCAGCGCCGCTCCGGCGCGGAACTGCGCGGCAGACGCGCAGCCATCGTCGCCGGACTGCGGGAGATCGCCGCGCTCGAGTTCGTGAACGGCGGCGGCACCGGCTCGCTGGAGTTCACCGGGGCCGACGAGGCGGTCACCGAGGTCACCGCCGGCAGCGGTCTGCTCGCCGGCCACCTGTTCGACGGCTACCGCTCGTTCGACCCGGCACCCGCGGCGGCCTTCGCGCTCGACGTCGTCCGCAAGCCGCTGCCCGACATCGCGACGGTGCTCGGCGGCGGCTGGATCGCGTCTGGTCCGCCTGCGCCGTCCCGCCAGCCGGTCGCCGTGTGGCCGCGGGGGTTGCACACGCTGGCGCGGGAGGGCGCCGGCGAAGTGCAGACCCCGTTGCAGGGCGCGGCCGCGCGCGGCTTGCAGGTGGGCGACAGGGTGTGGTTCCGCCACGCCAAGAGCGGAGAGCTCGCGGAGCGCGTCGACGCCTATCGGCTGGTCGACGACGACCGCGTCGTGGGCGAGGCCGCGACGTACCGCGGCGAGGGGCAGGCATTCCTGTGACGAGAACGAGAACGAGAACGAGGACGCAGCCGTGACGCGCATCGGCGGAGCGTGGCAGAACTGGGGTAGGTCCGCGAAGGTGCACCCCCAGCGCGTGGAGCGGCCGGCGACGACGGATGCCGTGCAGCGCGCGGTGCAGGCGGCCACCCGACGCGGCCTCGGTGTGAAGGCCGTCGGCGCGGGCCACAGCTTCACCGGCATCGCCGTGGCCCCCGGGGTGCTGCTCGACCTCAGCGACCTCAGCGGCCTCATCTCGGTCGACCAAGAACGTGCCCGCGTGCGACTGCTCGCCGGCACGCGGCTGCACCGCATCCCGGCGCTGCTTCGCCCGTACGCACTGGCGATGCAGAACCTCGGCGACATCGACCGGCAGTCGATCTCCGGGGCGATCTCCACCGGCACGCACGGAACCGGCGCGCGCTTCGGCGGCATCGCCACGCAGGTCGTCGCGGCGACGCTCGTCACGGCCACCGGCGACCTGCTCACGGTGGGCGAGGAGCACAACGCCGAGCTGCTGCCGGCGATCGCGGTGGGGCTGGGTGCGCTCGGCATCCTCGTCGACGTCACGATCCAGTGCGTGCCCGCGTTCGTGCTGCGCGCGGTCGAGCATCCCGAGCCGCTCGACGACGTGCTCGCCTCGCTCGACGGGCGGGTCGCGGCATCCGATCATTTCGAGTTCTACTGGTTCCCGCACACCGACGTCGCCCTCACCAAGACCCACACGCGGCTGCCCGGCGACGCGGCGCGCAGGCCGCTGCCGCGCGTCGGGAGGTGGCTGGACGAAGAGCTGCTCTCCAACGGCCTCTATCGCGTGGTGTGCGACGCGGCGACGGCGGTTCCGGCGATCGTGCCGCCGTTCAACCGGATGGCGGTGCGCCTCACCGGCGATCGCGAGTATGCGGATGTCTCGCCCCGCGTCTTCACGCAGCACCGCGCCGTGCGCTTCCGGGAGCTGGAGTACGCACTGCCCGCCGAGCACGTCGTGCCGGCGTTCCGGGCTCTGAGGGCGCTCATCGACGAGCGCGGGTGGCGCATCTCGTTCCCGGTCGAGGTGCGCTTCGCCGCAGCCGACGAGCTGTGGCTGTCCACCGCGAGCGGGCGGGCATCCGGCTACATCGCCGTGCACCGCTACTGGCGCGAGAACCCGACCGCCTACTTCGAGGCGGTGGAACAGATCATGCTCGGCTTCGGCGGCAGGCCGCACTGGGGCAAGATGCACACCCTCGACGCGCGGATGCTGCGCGAACGATATCCGCGCTTCGAGGACTTCGTCGCGCTGCGCGACCGGCTCGACCCCGACCGCGTGTTCGCGAACCGGTATCTTGAACGGGTGCTCGGGGAGTAAGGCTCGCTGTGAGTCGTCCGCGCGTCGGCCCGGTGCCGCGGAGCCCTCGCTAGGATGTGGGCAGAAAACGAACGGAGACTTCTGGTCATGGAATGGCTCATCGCAGTTCTGATCGTCGTCGCACTCCTCGTGATCGTCGGCGTCTATCTGTGGGCGACGTACAACTCGCTCGTGCAGCTCAACGTCCGCGTCGACGAGGCGTGGAGCGACATCACGGTGCAGCTCAAGCGAAGAGCCGACCTGATCCCGAACCTCATCGAGGCGGTGAAGGGCTACGCGGCGCACGAGAAGGCGGTGTTCGAGAACGTCACCCGCGCGCGCGCCGAGACGCTCTCGGCCGCCGGCCCCGCGGATGCGGGGGTCGCCGAGGGGCACCTGCAGCAGGCGCTGAAGAGCCTGTTCGCGGTCGCCGAGGCATACCCGCAGCTGCAGGCGAGCCAGAACTTCCTGCAGTTGCAGCAGGCGATCGTCGACACCGAGGACAAGATCCAGGCATCCCGCCGCTTCTACAACGGCGGCGTGCGCGAGCTGAACACGAAGATCAAGGTCTTCCCGAACAACCTGTTCGCGCGCAACCTCGGCTTCCAGGAGCGCGAGTTCTTCGAGGTCGTCGACGGTGCGGCGATCTCCGAGCCCCCCCGAGTCCAGTTCTGACCTCCCGCTGGCCGAGTGCCGGCCGCGGGCGCGGCGTATCGCAGCGGATCGGCGGGGCACTCTGACGGGACCGCCGCGGCGCCCAACCGGTCAGCGCACCGACAGCACCATCTCGCCCCCGGCGAACGAGACCGAGCCGTAGAACGACCAGTCGTCGGCGCGATACGTGAACGCGTCGTCGCCGCCTGCGCGGGCGGCGCCGCGCGCGGTCGCCACGATCACGCCCCCGGTCGCCGCGAACGATGCGGCATCCGGTGCGAGCACGACCTGTGGGGTCTTCTCGATGCGGAAGTCGAGGCTCGTCAGCGAGGTCAGGTCGGCGCCCCACGGCACGCGCAGCCCGCAGTTCGACGGCACCGCCGTCGCGGGCGCCGCGCACGCCCGGGCGTACGCGTCGAGCTGCTGCTGCGCGAGCGCGGGCGCCTCGGGGGAGAGCGACGCCTCGATCTCGACCGTCACCGGCTCCTCGTTCGTCACGGCGACCGTGGAGCCGCCGGAGAGCACGGCGGCCGGCGCGGGGGCGACGGGGTAGACGGCCGGGAGGAGCGAGACGGCGCCGGCGGATGTCGGCACGCCGCCGATCTCGACGGCATCCCCGACGGTCGTGGTCGCCTCCAGCGTGCCGAGATCGTCGGCGGACAGCTGCCACCTGCCCGACTCGTCGGACAGCGCGAAGAACACGACTCCCTGCCCGTCGCCGATCGTCACGTCGGCGCGGAAGCCGCCGTCGCGGCCGGTCGCGGAGAGCGTCGCGTCGGAGATGCGGCCCGTCGCCCCCGCGAACATCGCCAGCAGCCGGTCGCGCTCGGGGTCGTCCGCGAGGAAGCCCGCGAGCGCGTCGCGATCGCCCTCCTCGAGTGCCCGCACATAGCGCCCGGCGGCCTCTTCGGCGGTCTCGTGGCGCAGCAGCGACCACGCGATCCCTCCGCCGACCGCAGCCACCGCGACGACGCCCGCCGCGAGGCCGACGATCGCCCCCCGCTTCACATCCCCACCGTAGCGACCTCGTGGCGGCGGGCATCGGGGAGCACCCGGGCGAGGTCGTCGGCGGCCGTGCCCCGCGACGACACCGAGATCGTCTCGAGCCCCTGCCACCGCGCGGCGGAGCGCAGTTCCGCCGCGAGCCGCTCTGCGGCGTGCGGGGGCGCCCCGTGCTCCCACCACGCCGACTGCACGAGCAGCCGCGACGCGGCGCGGTCGGCCTTCAGGTCGACCCGGCCGACGAGGTCGTCGCCGACCAGCACCGGCAGCGAGTAATAGCCGTACACGCGCTTCGGCGCGGGCGTGTAGATCTCGATGCGGTACTCGAAGCCGAAGAGGCGCTCGGCGCGGTCGCGGAACCAGACCGTCGGGTCGAACGGCGTCAGCAGCGCGGTGGCGTCGACCCGCCGCGGCACCACGGCGTCGCGATGCATCCAGGCCTTCGCCGGGCGGCCCGCCGTCGTCCAGCCCTGCACCGTCACCGGCTGCAGGTCGCCGGCGTCGACGAGCTCGCCGATCGCCGCCTGCACCGCCGGCCGATCGCGCAGGCGCCAGTAGTCGGCGAGGTCGGATGCCGTGGCGACGCCGTACGCGCGCGCGGCGCGCCGCACCAGCTCGCGGACGGCGTCGTCGCGGGGCACCGGGTGGTGCAGCACGTGTGCGGGGATGACGTCCTCGACGAGCGCATATCTGCGCTCGAAGCCGCGCCTGCCGGCGATCGCCACCTCGCCGAACAGGAACAGGCGCTCCAGCGTCTCCTTCACGACATCCCAGTCCCACCACGTGCCTGCGCGCACCCGCTTCGCGTCGTGGTCGATCTCGGCCGCGCGCAACGGTCCGCGTGCGGCGAGCTCGGCGCGCACCCAGTCCACGATGCCGGCGTGCTGGCGCATCCACTCGCCCTGACCGTACTTCGCGAAGAGGCCGTCGCGGCGGAACTGGAACAGCGCCCAGTCTTCGACGGGGATGAACGCGGCCGCATGCGCCCACGACTCGACGTAGGCGGGCCGGCGCGCGAACAGGAGCCGGTCGAGCGCCGCTGTGTCGTAGGCGCCGAGCCGCGAGTAGAGCGGAAGATAGTGCGAGCGCGCGAACACGTTGACCGAGTCGATCTGCAGCACGCCCATGCGGGTGATGGCGAGGTTCAGCTGACGGGTGCCCGCGGCGTGCGGGCGGGATGCCGCGAACCCCTGCGCGGCCAGCGCCGCGCGCCGCGCCTCAGCCGCCGACAGGCTCTGTCTCACAGGAGCCAGCGTACGCACCGGCTCCGACATCCCCGCGGCGGCATACACGAGAAATAGACTGACCGGGTGGCCGACAACGACGACACCTCTCGGCGATCCCTCTTCGCGGCGCTGCGCGACCCCTCGCGCACGGTGTCGACCGAGATCGGGTCGACGCTGCCGCGCGGCCTGCGGGTCGCGACCGCGTACTCGTGGCGGCTCCTCGTCGTCGCCGCCGCGGTCGGCGTCGGCGTCTGGCTCGTCATCGAGCTGAAGCTCCTCGTCATCCCGCTGCTCGTCGCGATCCTCGTGACCGCGTTGCTGTGGCCGGCGTTCTCCTTCCTGCTGCGCCACCGCGTGCCGCGCTGGCTCGCGATCGTGATCGCGATGGTCGGCGCGGTCGCCGTCGTGGGGGGGCTCATGTGGCTCGCGGTGTGGCAGATCACCCGCCAGTGGGGCTCGGTGCAGGAGCGCACGGTCATCGCCGTGGGGCAGCTCCGCCAGTATCTGATCGACGGGCCGCTGCACCTGACCGAAGCGCAGATCGACCAGTTCCTCGATCAGACGTGGACGTTCGTCCAGCAGCAGGCGTCGATGCTGTGGTCTGGCGCGCTCGCGATCGGGTCGACCGTCGGCCACGTGTTCGCAGGGATGCTGCTGACGCTGTTCATCCTGCTGTGCCTGCTCGCCGACGGCGCCGGCATCTGGAAGTGGACGGTGCGGCTGTTCCCGAAGGCCGCGCGTCCGGCCGCCGACGGCGCGGGCCGGGCCGGCTGGAGCACGGTCGTCAACTATGCGCGCACCCAGCTGCTGGTCGCCACGATCGACGCCATCGGCATCGGGCTCGGCGCGTTCCTCCTCGGCGTTCCGCTCGCCATCCCCGTCGCGGTGCTCGTGTTCCTCGGATCGTTCGTGCCGATCGTCGGCGCCGTCGTCACGGGCGCCCTCGCCGTCTTCCTCGCCCTCGTCTACAACGGCTGGTGGATCGCGCTGTGGATGCTCGTCGTGGTGCTCGCGGTGCAGCAGATCGAGGGACACATCCTGCAGCCGCTCCTCATGGGCTCGGCGGTGAAGGTGCACCCGCTCGCCGTCGTGCTGGTGGTCGCGGGCGGCGCGATGATCGCCGGCATCCCGGGCGCCCTGTTCGCGGTGCCGCTTGCGGCGTTCATCAACGTCGCGGCCGTGTATCTGTCCCACCGAGGGTGGCAGACCGGCGGGGGTCCGCAGGACGCCGACCTGATCTGGAGCACCGTTCCGACCGCGAGGAAGAAGACCGCATGACGACGACAGACACGGCCCTTCCGACGTTGGCCGAGTTCGAGGACGCCGCGGCGGGCCTCGTCGGCATGATCGAGCACACTCCGCTGGAGCCGTCGCAGGCGCTGTCCGACCTGCTCGGGGTGCCGGTGCACCTGAAGCTGGAGAACCTGCAGCGCACCGGGTCGTTCAAGATCCGCGGTGCGGCGCACCGGCTCTCCCGGCTCACCGCCGAGGAGCGTCGTCGCGGTGTCGTCGCGGCGTCGGCGGGCAACCACGCGCAGGGGGTCGCCCTCGCGGCGCAGGAGCTCGGCATCCCCGCCACGATCTTCATGCCGCTCGGCGTGCCCGTGCCCAAGCTCCTCGCCACGCGCGGGTACGGCGCGGAGGTCGTGCTGGAGGGCGCGACGGTGGACACGTCGCTGCGCCTGGCCGACGAGTTCGCCGCGCGCACCGGGGCGGTGCTCATCCACCCCTTCGACCACCGCGACATCGTGATCGGCCAGGGCACGCTCGGGCTCGAGCTGCTCAGCGACCTCCCCGAGGTCGAGACGGTGCTGATGGGGATCGGCGGCGGCGGGCTCATCGCGGGCGTCGCGGCCGCGGTCAAGGCGCGTGCGGCGGCCGAGGGGCGCTCCGTGCGGATCGTCGGTGTGCAGGCGGAGAACGCGGCTCCCTACCCGCTGTCGCTCGCGGCGGGTCATCCGGTGGCGATCGAGACGCGGCCGACCATCGCGGACGGCATCCTGGTCGGACGCCCCGGCGACGTGCCGTTCGCGATCATCAAGGACCTCGTCGACGAGGTCGTCACGGTGAGCGACGACGACATCGCCCGCGCGATCCTCGCGCTGCTGGAGCGGGCGAAGGTCGTCGTGGAGCCCGCCGGCGCCGTCGGCGTCGCGGCGATCCTCGCCGGCAAGGTGCACTCCGCGGGGCCCACGATCTCGGTGCTGTCGGGCGGCAACATCGACCCGCTGCTGCTGCAGCGCGTCGTGGCGCACGGGCTCGCGGCATCCGGTCGCTACATGACCATGCGCATCCCGCTGCCCGACCGTCCCGGCCAGCTGTCGCGCGTGTCGGAGCTCATCGCGCAGGCCGGCGCCAACGTGATCGAGGTGCTGCACACGCGGCACGGCCAGGGCCTGCAGATCAGCGAGGTGGTGCTGCAGATCAGCGTCGAGACGCGCGGCGAGGAGCACAAGGCCCTCACGCTGCAGACGCTACGCGACGCGGGCTTCGAGCCCGTCGTCGTCCCGGACTGACGCGCTCGGGGCCGGTGTTCGGGGCCGGTGTTCGCTGAGACAGCTCGTTGCGCGTCAGACGCCGGGCCGTTTGTCGCGCAACGGCCTGTGTCGACGCGGAGCGCGCGCAGCTCGCGGAGCGCGCCGCGCCGCGCGGCGAGAGCGGTCCGGACGGATGCCGCGGCTCAGCGCCCGTCGTAGGTCTCGACCTTGAGGATCTCCACGGTGATCTCGCGGCCGTTGGGCGCGGTGTAGGTCGTCTTGTCGCCCTCGGCGAGGCCCAGGATGGCCGCGCCCAACGGGCTCGCCTCGCTGTACACGTCGAGGTCGGAGTTCGCGGCGATCTCGCGGCTGCCGAGGAGGAACACCTCTTCGCCGCCGGCCACCACCGCCGTGACGACGGTGCCCGACTCGACCACCCCCGACGCCTCGGGCGCTTCGCCGACCGTGGCGTTCTTGAGGAGCGCCTGCAGCGTGCGGATGCGCGCCTCCTGCTTGCCCTGCTCGTCCTTGGCGGCGTGGTAGCCGCCGTTCTCCTTGAGGTCGCCCTCTTCGCGGGCGGCTTCGATGCGCTTGGCGATCTCTTCGCGGCCGGTGGTCGAGAGGTGCTCGAGCTCGGCGGCGAGTCGGTCGTAGGCCTCCTGGGTGAGGAAGGTCACCTGGGTGTCAGACACGTCGAGTCTCCTTCGAGGGGAGTGGGCGGGGGCGCCCCGGGATGAACGAGACGCCCCGGCGTCCGCCAGGGCGTCAGTCATGTGGGTGCCGACAGGCTACGTCACCCAGCAGGCGTTCACCAAACCCGTCGTGGCCGCAGCCACGGTGGGCACGGTCTCCGCGAACGCTCGGACGTGGGTGTCGGATGCCGGGATCTCCACGACCTTCCAGCCCACGACGCCGTGCTCCTCGTCGAGCGCCTCGATCGCGCAGGCGACGGTCGTTCCGGCCGGAGCGGTCAACTGGAAGTGCACGCGCACCGCGCGGTCGGCCACCTCGAAGGCCGTGTCGTCGGCGCTGACGCCGGTGGCGGGGTTCGCCGCGATCGACCACCCGAACCACCCGACCACGCCGGCCGCGACGATGCCGAGCGCGACCAGCACGGCACGCGAGCCGCGCGTGCGTCCGTAGCGCTCGTCGAGCATCGACTGCGTGGTCACGGCGGCTCCGGTCGGGGTGGATGCGGCGAGGATCTAGGCTGGATCCCAGGCTAGGCGCTGCCGCGCGGAACGGGGAATCGATGCACGCTCTGACGGCGATCGTCACGGCGCTGGTCACGGCCACCGCGGCCGTCACGCCCACGCCGACCCCGACCTCGACCAGCGTCGATCCCACGCTCGTGACTCCCGGCCCGTGGGGCTTCGCGGCGATCGCGTTCATCGCGATCGCCGTCATCGTCCTGCTGTGGGACATGCTGCGCCGCATCCGTCGCGCGCGCTATCGCGAGGAGGTCGGCAGGGCGCTGGATGCCGAGCAGGCCGCCGCGGCGCAGCGCGGGTCGACGGACGCGTCTCAGGGCACCCGGCCGGACGGCACGGCGTCGCCGTAGGCGTCAGCCCGGCCCGCCGAGCGACGGCGACAGGGGCTCCAGCGCGATGAGCAGGCACGCCGTCCAGTGGCACAGGAACGCCAGCACCGTGCACACGTGGAAGATCTCGTGGAACCCGAACGTGGCCGGCCACGGGTCGGGCCGCTTGAGGGCGTACACGATGGCGCCGGCGGTGTACAGCAGGCCGCCGACCATGACGAGGACCATCATCGCCGGATTCGCGTGCCAGATGTCGACGATGTACATCACCGCCGCCCAGCCGAGCGCGAGGTAGAGCGCGACGTACAGCCAGCGCGGGGCATGTGTCCAGAAGACGCGGAAGACGATGCCCGCAAGCGCCCCCGTCCACACGACGCACAGCAGCAGCACGCCCTTGCCCGGCGGCAGGGCGAGGACCGCGATCGGCGTGTAGGTGCCCGCGATCAGCAGCAGGATGTTGGCATGGTCGATGCGCCGGAGCACGGCCTTGGTCCTCGGGCCCCAGTCGAACCGGTGGTACAGCGCCGAGTTGCCGAACAGCAGCAGCGACGACGCCATGAACACGGCGCAGGCCCACTTGGCGGGAGCCCCCTGAGCCAGTGCGATCAGCACGATCCCTCCGGCGATCGCCACCGGGAAAGTGCCGGCGTGGATCCACCCGCGCCACGTCGGCCTGACGCCGGCCCGCGCGTCGGCGACGGCGGCTTCGAGGAGCGGCAGCTGTGGCACTTCCGGCGCGCGGGATCTGGACCGTCGAGTCATCCCACGAGGCTAACGCGGCGTCCATGCCCCGCGTGGCACACGGCGTCGGCGGCGGTAGCGTAGGTGCGTGACCACCGGGCGAGCGAACGAGGGCCGCGGGCCGCTCTACCGTTTGTACATCAATCGGCTGCGCCGCGGGCTCGTCCCCGGGTCCGTCCCCCGCCACGTCGCGATGATGATCGACGGCAACCGCCGCTGGGCCCGCCAGCTCGGCTACGAGTCCGCCGTGCACGGCCACCGCGCGGGTGCCGCGAAGATGCGCGAGTTCCTCGGCTGGTGCGACGACGTCGGGGTTCGCCTGGTCTCGCTGTACCTGCTCTCCAGCGACAACCTCCGAAAGCGCGACGGCAAGGAGCTCTCCGACCTCGTCGAGATCATCGCCGAGCTCGCCGACGGCCTGTCGCGCGAGCGCGACTGGCGCGTGCAGATCGTGGGGCGCACCGAGCTCCTGCCGCCGGGGCTGGCCCGCGTGCTCGCCGATGCGGAGCGGCGCACGCGCGACAACCCGGGGATGCACGTCAATCTCGCCGTCGGCTACGGCGGTCGCAACGAGATCGTCGACGCCGTGCGCAGCATCATCGCCGCGCACGACCGCGGCGGCGGGTCGCTCGAGGAGCTCGCCGCGAGCCTCACGCCCGAGCAGATCGGCGAGCACCTGTACACGGGCGGCCAGCCCGATCCCGACCTCGTGATCCGCACGTCGGGGGAGCAGCGGCTGTCCGACTTCCTGCTCTGGCAGTCCGCGCACAGCGAGTTCTACTTCGTGGAGGCGCTGGGGCCGGATCTGCGCGAGGTCGACTTCCTGCGCGCCATCCGCGACTTCGCGTCGCGGGACCGGAGGTTCGGCGGCTGACGGCCCCGCCGCATCCGGAGTTCACACGACCGTAACGCGCGCCGGGCGTGTCGGAAACCCGCCGGGTCGCCACCGCGCCATAGCGTCGAGTCATCGGGCAGGGCGCCCGGTCGAGTCGGCCTCCTGGATCGCGACTCGTGGCCCACGGTCGACTCGTGACAGCCGGGTGCACACCCGGGTCGGGAGTCGGTTGTGACAACACGAGCACTGCAGCACACGGGTCTGGAGATCCGCGACGGCATCGACAGCGAAGCGCCAGGCGATCTGCGCACCTACGTGCTGGACACGTCGGTGCTCCTGAGCGATCCGCGCGCGTTCTTCCGCTTCGCGGAGCACTCCGTGGTGATCCCGGTGGTCGTGGTCTCCGAGCTCGAGGGCAAGCGCCACGACCCGGAGATCGGCTACTTCGCACGGCAGGCGCTGCGGTACCTCGACGAGCTGCGCGTCGAGCACGGCCGGCTCGACTTCCCCGTCCCGGTGGGCCGGGGCGGCACGCTGCGCGTCGAGCTGAACAACACCGACTCGTCGATCCTTCCGTCGGGCATCCGGCTCGGCGACAACGACAGTCGCATCCTGGCCGTCGCGATGCACCTCGCGCAGGACGGCACGGAAGTGACCGTCGTCTCCAAAGACCTCCCGATGCGCGTCAAGGCCGCGTCGCTCGGCATCAGCGCCGAGGAGTACCTGGCGGAGCAGGCCGTCGACTCCGGCTGGACCGGCATCGCCGACCTCGACGTGTCCGGCGATGACATGGCCGACCTGTACGAGACCGAGGTGGGCTCCAGCGCCGACGTCATCGGGCTGCCCGTGAACACGGGCCTCGTCATCCACTCCGAGCGCGGGTCGGCGCTCGGCCGCGTGACCGGCGAGGGCGAGTACCGTCTCGTGCGCGGAGACCGCGACGTGTTCGGTCTGCACGGCCGGTCGGCCGAGCAGCGCATCGCCGTCGACGTGCTCCTGGATCCCGACGTCGGCATCGTGTCGCTCGGCGGGCGGGCGGGCACCGGCAAGTCGGCGCTCGCGCTGTGCGCGGGTCTGGAGGCCGTCCTGGAGCGTCAGCAGCAGAAGCGGATCATCGTCTTCCGCCCGCTGTTCGCCGTCGGCGGCCAGGAGCTCGGCTTCCTTCCCGGCGACCAGCAGGAGAAGATGAACCCCTGGGGGCAGGCCGTCTACGACACGCTCGGCTCGGTCGTGTCGGGGAACGTCCTCGACGAGGTGCTCGACCGCGGCATCCTCGAGGTCCTTCCGCTCACGCACATCCGCGGGCGTTCGCTGCACGACTCGTTCGTGATCGTCGACGAGGCGCAGTCCCTGGAGCGCAACGTGCTGCTGACCGTGCTCAGCCGCATCGGTCAGAACTCCCGCGTGGTCCTCACGCACGACGTGGGGCAGCGCGACAATCTCCGGGTCGGGCGGCACGACGGCGTCGCCTCGGTCATCGAGACGCTCAAGGGTCACGACCTGTTCGCGCACGTCACGCTGGTCCGCTCGGAGCGCTCCGCGATCGCCGCGCTCGTCACGGATCTCCTGGAGGCGGGCGAGCTCGCCTGACCTCCGCGCGCCGTGGGGGGGGGGGGTGGTGTGGGATGATGCGCACCGGGGGGGTGTGAAACCCC
>JASGDZ010000321.1:0-5910 GCA_047606835.1 Microbacterium sp.
CCGGAAGACGCAGATGTGCAGGAGTGCGGACGCTTTCGCGCGACGTCATCAGTCATCATGCACATCTCCGCAGAATTGCACGGCAACCGGCCCCGGCGCATCGTCGCCGCGTTTCGTCTCGGTCGCCTGCGGCGCCCTCGCTCAACGACCAAGAGGACCCCCGCGCCTGCGGCGCCCTCGCTCAACGACCGAGAGGACCCGGCGGCTCAGCCCGCCGTGTCGGCCTTGCGGCCGCCCGCCTCCAGCACGTCGCCGGCCGCCCGCTCCTGGTGTCCGCCGAACTGCAGGCGCATCGCGGACAGGATCTGGTTGGCGTAGTGGTCCTCGTCGCGCGACGCGAAGCGCTCGAAGAGGGATGCCGCCAGCACCGGCACCGGCACGCCGATGTCGATGGCGGCCTTCACCGTCCAGCGACCCTCGCCCGAGTCCGACACGCGTCCGGCCAGGCCGTCGAGCGTCGGGTTGGCCTCCAGCGCCGCGGCCGTGAGGTCGAGCAGCCACGACGAGACGACCGACCCGCGGCGCCACAGCTCGGTGACCTTCGGGGTGTCGATCGTGAAGCGGTAGTACTGCGGCTCCTCCAGGGGTGCCACCTCGGCGGAGTGCTCGGCCTCGCGCACCCCGGCATCCGCGTTGTCGAGGATGTTGAGCCCCTCGGCGAACGCCGCCATGATGCCGTACTCGATGCCGTTGTGCACCATCTTCACGAAGTGGCCGGCGCCGCTCGGGCCGCAGTGCAGGTAGCCGCTCTCCTCGGGCGCGTAGTCGCCCGAGCGACCGGGCGTGCGCTCGATCTCGCCGGGGCCGGGGGCGATGGTGCGGAAGATCGGCTCCAGGCGCGCCACCGCGTCGTCGGGTCCGCCGATCATGAGGCAGTAGCCGCGCTCGAGCCCGAACACGCCGCCGCTCGTGCCCACGTCGAGGTAGTCGATGCCTCGCGCCGCCAGCGCCTCGCCGCGGCGCACGTCGTCGCGGTAGTTCGAGTTGCCGCCGTCGATGATGGCGTCGCCCGACTCGACCGCGTCGGCGACCTCTTCGAGGACTCTCCCGGTGAGGCTCGCCGGGATCATCAGCCACACGGCGCGCGGCGCGTCGAGCTTCGCCGCGAGGTCGGCGATGCTGTCGGCGCCGACCGCGCCCTCCGCCACCAGCTCTGCCACGACATCCGGACTCACGTCGTAGACCACGCACTCGTGTCCGTCCCGCATCAGGCGGCGCACGATGTTGGCGCCCATCCGGCCAAGGCCGACCATTCCCAGCTGCATGTCTGCTCCTCGCTCGCTGCGCCGACGACGTCTTCGGCGACGTGCAACGAAGTCTAGGGGTACAGCGGTTCAGATGCCCTCCGTCGCCGTGAGATACTGCCGCCGGCGCGGCCCGGTGCGGTCCAGGAGCCGACCGCCGACGAGGACACCGCCACCGGCGGGCAGGCCTCATCCATTCAACGGAATGGATGCCGCCCGCCCGCCGTTGCACGTGCCATGCAGCGCTTCGGAACCCTCTCGTTCGGTCACTACGGCCCGCTCGGCGGCGGCCGCATCCTCTCCGCCGCCGACTCGATGCACCAGGCCATCGACCTCGCCCAGGGCATGGACGAGCTCGGCGTCGACGGCGTCTACTTCCGCGTGCACCACTTCGCGAGGCAGCAGTCGTCGCCGATGCCGCTCCTGGCCGCGATCGCCGCGCGCACCGAGCGCATCGAGGTGGGCACCGGGGTCGTGGACATGCGGTACGAGAACCCCCTGCAGCTGGCCGAGGAGGCGGCATCCGTCGACCTCATCTCGAACGGCAGGCTCGCCCTGGGCGTCTCCCGCGGCTCACCCGAGACGGTGGTGCGCGGCTACGAGGCGTTCGGCTACACCGGCTCGCGAGACCCGCGCGGCGCCGACCTCGCGCGCGAGCACTTCGACCTGTTCCTGCGTGCGATCTCCGGCGAGCCGCTGGCCGAGCGCGATCCGTCCTCGCCGTTCGGCGGCGGCAGCGGGATGCAGCGCATCGAGCCGCACTCCCCCGGACTGCGCTCGCGCGTGTGGTGGGGCGCGGGCAACCGCGACTCCGCGCAGTGGGCCGGGCGCACGGGCGTCAACCTCATGTCGTCGACCCTGCTGACGGAGGACCGCGGACTGCCGTTCGACGTGCTGCAGGCCGAGCAGATCGACGCGTTCCGCGCCGCGTGGCGCGAAGCGGGCCACGCGGGCGAGCCGCGCGTGTCGGTGAGCCGCTCGGTGTTCCCGCTGGTCACCGCCGAGGACCGCCTGTACTTCGGCGGCCGGCAGGAGCAGGACGGCGTCGGCTACATCGACGGCTTCCGCTCCACGTTCGGCAAGACCTACGCGGCCGAGCCCGACGTGCTCGTCGAGCAGCTGAAGGCCGACGCCGCCGTGCAGTCGGCCGACACGCTCATGCTCACGATCCCGTCGCAGCTGGGCGTCGCCTTCAACCTGCACGTCGTCGAGGCGTTCGCCGAGCACGTGGCCCCGTCGCTCGGCTGGCGGCGGGGAGCGGTGACGACTCACTAGCATTCGGGCATGGACTACTGCCGAGCCGTCGTGCTCGAGAACGAGCACGTGCGCCTGGAGCCGCTGAACCCGTCGCACCGCGACGATCTCGCGGCCGCGGCGGGTGAGGGCGAGCTGTGGCGCGCCTGGTACACGCACATTCCGGCGCCGGAGGCGATGGCGGAGGCCATCGCCCAACGGATCGCGTCCCACGCCCGAGGCGAGACCGTCCCGTGGTCGATCGTCGACGTCGCCCGCGGCCGATCCGTCGGGATGACCTCGTACCTCCACCTGGATCCGGCCAACCGCCGACTGGAGATCGGCTCGACGTGGATCGGTCGCGCCGCGCAGGGCACCACGGTCAACCCCGCAGCGAAACTCCTGCTGCTGCGGCACGCGTTCGAGACGCTCGGCTGCATCGCCGTGGAGTTCCGCGCGCACTGGCACAATCGCCAGTCCCGCGCGGCGATCGAGAAGCTCGGCGCCAAGCAGGACGGCGTGCTGCGCAACCACGTGATCTTCGACAACGGCACCGTGCGCGACACGGTCGTCTACTCGATCATCGAGAACGAGTGGCCCACGGTGCGGTTCGGCCTCGAACAACGCCTGGGCTTCAGCCGCTGAACGGCGCGCGTCACCCGGACGTCGCCGCCGAGCGGACTGCGCCCCCTCGCACCCGCGAAGCCGTGGTGACCGCCTCCCACGCGGCCACGCCGTGGCGACGCGAGGCCCACCACCACAGCAGGGCGGTGGTGCCGACCGTCAGGATGACGTCGAACGGGAGCACCTCGACGGGCACCTCACCCTGCTGCAGCGACGACGGGCTGAACGGTGCGAGCAGCATGAGCACGAGGTTGTTCGCCACGTGCAGCACGATCGCGAGCTCCAATCCGCCGCTCTTCCACGTGAGCGCGCCGCAGCAGATCGCGCCCACCGCGACGGCGATGCTGCCGACCCAGTTGTACCCGTGACCGAGCACGAACAGCGGAACGGGCAGCAGGATGCCCCACAGCGGCGAGCGCAGCCAGGTGCCGAGCGCCTGCATCGGCAGGCCGCGGAACAGGTACTCCTCGCCGGCGCTCTGCAGCGGAGCCAGCACCACGATCAGCACGAAGACCGCCACGAGCGACCACCCCGGCGTCGGCCACGTGACGTCTTCGGGAGGCCCGATCAGCCAGGCGCCGCCGAGGATCAGCGCGTACAGCGGCAGGGCGATGACAGCGCCACGCAGCAGGAGACCCCAGCGGATGCGTCCGCGCACCGAGTGGATCGTGCCGCGAGCCCCGCCTCCCCAGCGCATGCCGAGGATCACCGCGGGGATCATGAGCGCGATCATCCCGAGCCCGACCAGCCAGTCGAACGGGTTGGTGGGGTCGTCGGCATTCGGACTCGCGAGCGTCGCGCCGCCGACCTCGCGACTGATCGCGAGAGACATCGCGAACGCCACCGCCAGCACGCCGTAGAGCCCCACCGACACGAGGATCGCGGCGACCGGACGCCACCAGCGCGAGCTGCGCGGCTGCATCCGATTCAGGCGGTGGTACGGCAGCGGCGGCGCGGCCGGCATCGCGGGAACGGGTGGGGGCACGGATGCCTCGTGGCACTGCGTCAGCGTGTTCATGTCCCCAGCCTCGCGATCCCGGCCCGTCGGCGGATCGCCCGTTCGGCCGGAATGACGCGAACGCCCTCACCCTTTCGGGTGATCCGCCGCGTACGGGCCGAAACATAGGATGAACGCGATGAACCCGCCGGTGACGCCGCACGACCTGCGCACACAGCGCCGGCCCAGCGGACTGTGGCGCGCGTTCGTCACCTCGCTCGCCTGCGTCACCCTCGGCGGGCTGGCGTTCGTCCTGAACTTCGGGCAGATCGACACGGCCCACGGCGACGCGGGCATCGACAAGCTCAACCTCGTGCTGCTGCTCGATCTCGGGGTGGGCCTCATCGCCGCGATCGCGGCGGGGCCGGTGCGTCGCAGCACCGGCGGCAACGCGTTGCTCGTGGTCGCGGGAGCGGTGAGCACGTTCGCGCTGCCAGCATTCGCCGTCGCGCTCGTGCGGTTCGGCGAGCGACGCTCATGGCGGCTCGACGCGGCGCTCATCGCGTTCGTGGCGGTGGCCGGCACCGGGGTCGGGGCGTGGCACAGCCGGCTGCTCGGGGAGCCCGCGGCGATCTGGGAGACCGCCATCGTCGTCGGCGTCCTGGCGTTCGCGCTGATCCTGTGGGGTCGCTCACGAGGCACGCGCGCTGCGCTCGTCGCCGCGCTGCGACGACAGGCCGAGCAGGCCGAGAACGCCCGCGTCGCCCTCGCCCAGAGCCGCGACTCCGACCTCGCCCGCGCCCGCGCCGAAGAGCGCAGCGCGCTCGCCCGCGACATGCACGACGGCATCTCGCACCAGCTCTCGGTCATCGCGATGCACGCCGGCGCGCTCTCGTCTCGCGACGACCTCACCGCCGAGCAGGTGGATGCCGCTGCGCACACCGTGCGCGAGGCGGCGGCCGAGGCGGGGCGGATGCTGCGCGAGTCGCTCACCGTGTTGCGGGGCCCCTCAGCCTCGTCGGCGCCCCTGCCCACGGCCGACTCGGTCGATCGGCTCGTCGCACGCGCACGCGATCGAGGCGTGCCCGCGTCGGTGACGTGGGACGGCGTCGCCGCGGCCGACCTGGTCTCGCACCCGACGATCACGGTCGCACTCGCGCGCATCGTCGACGAGCTGCTCGTGAACGCGGCCAAGCACGCGCCGGGCTCCCCCACGACGATCTCGGTCGCACGCGACGGCGACGACCTCGTGCTCCGCGCGCGCAACCCGCTCTCCACGGTCGGGCCGGAGGGCGCGTTCGGCGCCGGCCACGGGCTGCTGGGCGTCGCCGAGCGCGCCGCGCTGCTCGGTGGCTCCGCCTGCTGCGGGCCGACCGACGACGGGCACTTCGCCGTGGAGGTGCGACTGCCGTGGGCGAGGTGAACGGGGTGCCCGCGAGCATCCGCGTGCTGATCGTCGACGACGAAGCGCTCATGCGCGCCGGGATCCGGCTCATGGTCGACGGCGCCGTCGTCGACGGCGCGACGATCTCGGTGGTGGGGGAGGCATCCGACGGGGCCGCAGCGCTCGCCGAGGTGGCGCGGCTGGATCCCGATGTCGTGCTGATGGATGTCCGGATGCCTCGCATGACCGGCATCGACGCGGTGCGCGAGTTGACCGCGCGCGGCGAACGGGCTCGGATCGTCATGCTCACGGCGTTCGACACCGACGAGTTCCTGCTGGACGCTCTGCGTGCGGGCGCGATCTCGTTCCTGCTGAAGGACTCCGCGCCGCAGTCCGTGCTGGGCGCGATCGCCGAGGCGGCGGCGGGCCGGCCGCGCATCTCGCCGACGGCGCTGGCGCGGCTGATCTCGCTGGCGACCGCGCAGGGC
>JASGDZ010000322.1:0-23136 GCA_047606835.1 Microbacterium sp.
CGACAGCGGTCGCCGACGACGCGGTGCTGGAGGTCGCGGCATCCGACCACTACGTCAGCCGCGCGGCGCACAAGCTGATCGCCGCGCTCGACGCGTTCCGGATCGATCCCGCTGGCCGGGTCGCGCTGGACATGGGCGCGTCCACCGGCGGGTTCACACAGGTGCTGCGCGAGCGGGGCGCCGAGCCGGTGATCGCGGTGGATGTCGGGCACGGCCAGCTCGCGGCATCCATCGCCGCCGATCCCGCCGTCGCCTGCGTCGAGGGCTTCAACGTGCGCTACATGACGCCGGGCAGCCTTGCCGCGGCGAGCGGCGTGACCACGGCGCCGAGCATCGTGACGGGGGATCTCTCGTTCATCTCGCTCAGCCACGTGCTGCCCGCCGCGTACGCCGTCGCGGCCCCCGGCGCCGACCTCGTGCTGCTGATCAAGCCGCAGTTCGAGGCCGGCCGGACGGCGGTCAGGGGCGGACTCGTGACCGACCCGGCGACGCGCGCCGATGCCGTCGCGGGCGTGTTGTGGTCGGCGTGCGACGCCTCGCTCGGAGTGCTCGGGCTCATCGCATCGCCCATCCCCGGCACGCACGGCAACGCCGAGTTCGTCGTGCATCTCGGCCGCGACCACGGGGGCAATCCGACAGAATGGGTGAGCACCGTCAACCGATTGGCAGGAGCCCGATGAGCGATGAGCCGCGCCGCATCCTCATCGTCGTGCATGCCCTGCGCGACGACGCCGTCGACGCGGCGGTGCGCGTGTGCTCGGCGCTGCGCGCGTCCGGCGCACGACCCGTCGTGCCCGCCGCCGACGTCGCCGAGCTGCGCGCCCGCACCGACGAGCTCGACGGGGTCGGGGTGCTGGGCGAGGACGTCGCGCTCGACGACCTGGAGCTTGCGATCGTGCTCGGCGGAGACGGCACGATCCTGCGCGCGGCAGAGCTCGTGCGGGGGAGCACCGCCCCGATCCTCGGCATCAACCTGGGGCATGTGGGCTTTCTCGCCGAGATCGAGCGCGACGACATGGACGACGCCGTGGGCCGCGTCATCGCCCGCGACTACGTCGTGGAGGACCGTCTCGCCCTCGCCGTGCAGGTGACCGACGCGGGCGACAACGAGATCTACGAGACGTGGGCGCTCAACGAGGCGACGGTGGAGAAGGCGAGCCGCGAGCGGATGCTCGAGGTCGTCGTCGAGATCGACGGGCGCCCGCTGTCGAGCTTCGGCGCCGACGGCATCGTCGTGTCGACGCCGACGGGGTCGACGGCCTACAACTTCTCGGCGGGCGGGCCGGTCATCTGGCCTACCGTCGAGGCGATCGCCGTCGTGCCGCTGTCGGCGCACGCGCTGTTCGCCAAGCCCCTCGTCGTGGGTCCCGGGGCGACCGTCGCGATCGAGGTGCTCGCGCGCACGAACGGCACCGGCGTGCTGTGGTGCGACGGTCGGCGCTCGCACGACCTGCCGCCCGGCGCGCGCGTGGTCGTCTCGCGTTCGCCCGAGCCCGTGCGGCTCGCGCGGCTGCATCCCGCACCGTTCACCGACCGGCTCGTGGCCAAGTTCAGCCTGCCCGTGCACGGATGGCGAGGACCCGGCGCGTGATCGAGGAGCTGCGCCTGCGCGGGCTGGGCGTCATCGCCGAGGCGACGCTGCCGATCGGAGCGGGCTTCACGGCGATCACGGGCGAGACCGGCGCGGGCAAGACGATGGTGGTGACGGGCCTCGGGCTGCTGCTCGGCCAGCGCGCCGACTCCGGCGTCGTGCGATCGGATGTCGACCAGGCCGAGGTCGCCGGGGTCTGGATCGTGCCCGACGAGGGCGCCGTCGCCGATCGCGTGCACGAGGCGGGCGGCGACCTCGAGCCGCTCGGCGACGGAACCGCCGAGCTCTACATCGGGCGCACGATCAGCCGCGAGGGCCGCAGCCGTGCCAGCGTCGGCGGGCGCTCGGCGCCGGCGGGGGTGCTCGCCGACCTCGCCGACGAGCTCGTCGTCGTGCACGGCCAGTCCGATCAGCTGCGGCTGCGCTCCGCGGCCGCGCAGCGCGACGCGCTCGACCGCTTCGGCGGCGAGCCCGTGCGGGCCGCGCGGGAGGGGTATCGTGCCGCCTGGGACGAGTGGCGCCGGCTCGCAGCCGAGCTGGAGACGCTCACGCGCGAGCGCGACGCCCGCGCGGCCGAGGCCGCCGATCTCCGCGAGGCGATCTCGGAGATCGAGGATGCCGCACCCCGACCGGGGGAGGATGCCGAGCTCGCCCGCCGCGCCGAGCGGCTCGCGAACGTCGAGGCGCTGCGGGCGGCCGCGGCATCCGCCCACGAGGCGCTCAACGCCGACGCCGATCGCGGCGGAGCGGACGTGACGGGTCTGCTGGCCGACGCGCGCCGCACGCTTGAGCGCGCCGGCGACCCGCCGCTCGCCGGTCTCGCCGAGCAGCTCGCCGACCTGTCGTACCGCGTGGCCGACGTCGCCACCGAGCTGTCGGGCTACCTCGCCGATCTCGACGAGTCGGGTCCGCGCGAGCTGGAGGCCGTCGAGGAGCGCCGTGCGCTGCTCGGTGCGCTCGCCCGCAGGCACGGCGGAAGCGTCGACGCGATGCTCGCGCTCCTCGGCACCGGATCGGAGCGCCTCGCCGAGCTCGACGCCGACGACGAGCGCATCGCCGAGCTCGAGGGGCTGACGCATCGGGCCGCCGACGCGCTCGACGAGGCCGCGGCATCCCTCACCGCCCAGCGCACGGCGGCAGCGGACGCCCTTGGCAAAGCCGTCACCGCCGAGCTGACGGCGCTCGCGATGCCCGATGCGCGACTCTCGGTCGCGGTGAGCCCGACCACGCCGAGTCGCGAGGGTCGCGACGAGGTCGCGCTGCTGCTCGCGCCGCACCCCGGCGCCGACCCGCGGCCCGTCGCGCGCTCGGCATCGGGCGGCGAGCTCAGCCGTGTCATGCTCGCGGTCGAGGTCGTGATCGCGGCCACCGACCCGGTGCCCACGTTCGTGTTCGACGAGGTGGATGCCGGCATCGGCGGTGCCGCCGCGATCGAGGTCGGCCGGCGCCTGGCACGGCTCGCGGGGTCGGCGCAGGTCATCGCGGTCACCCATCTCGCCCAGGTCGCCGCCTTCGCGAACAACCACCTCAGCGTCGTGAAGTCCAGCGACGGGTCGGTGACGGCCTCGAGCGTCCGTCGACTTCAGGGCGCCGAGCGCGAGGCCGAGATGGCGCGCCTGCTGTCGGGGCTCGCCGACTCGGCGAGCGCGATCGAGCACGCCCGCGAGCTGCTCGGGCTCGCCCGCTGACGCCGTCCGACATTCACAGCAGGTTCCGATGAGGGTCTTCCGTCTCTCATCGCGTGCGGCGCTTTCATCGACGCATGGCACACGAGAATGCTCGCCGCGACGGCGAGGAAGATGTGACGGAGGCGCCACGCGGGCGAGCGACGAGGTCGCGGAACTGGATGCAGCGCCGTGCCGTGATCGCGTGCGCGGGCGCGGGGCTCGCCCTGGTCGGCGTTCTCGCTGTCGGCCTGCCGACGGCGCAGGCCGTGTACGCGGTGAGCGCCGCATCGACGACCACGGCGGCTGAGCCGCCGGGCACCGGGTTCGACCAGGGCGGCCGCGGCGGGTCGGGCTACGGACAGGGATCCGGCGAGGGCTCGGGGTCGACGGGATACGGACCGGGATCCGGCTCGACGGATCAGGACGCCGTGACGTCGACGGTCGCGGAGGCGACAGAGGCATCGGCTGCCGAGTCGACGGGTGTCGTGATCATCGAGACCGTGCTCGGGTATGAGGACTCGGCCGCCGCGGGCACGGGGATCGTGCTGACCGCCTCGGGCCTCGTGCTCACGAACAACCACGTGATCGAGGGCTCCACCGAGATCTCGGTGACGATCGCGACGACGGGCGAGACGTACTCCGCGACCGTCGTCGGCACGGATGCCGCCGACGACGTCGCGGTGCTGCAGCTCGAGGACGCGTCGGGGCTCACGACGGCGACGATCGACGACGAGGGCGATGCGTCCGAGGGCGACGACGTCACGGCGGTGGGCAACGCCGACGGCGGCGGCGTGCTCATGGCGGCGGATGGTGAGATCACGGCCCTCGACCAGACCGTGACGACGTCGTCCGAGGGTGTCGTGGCGACCGAGACGCTCGACGGCATGATCGAGTTCGCCGCCGACGTGGTCGCGGGCGACTCGGGCGGTGCGCTGCTCGACGACGAGGGCGAGGTCATCGGCGTGACGACGGCGGCGTCGAGCGGGACCGCCGCGACGGTCGCCTACGCCATCCCGATCGAGGACGCGCTCGCGATCGCCGACCAGATCGTGTCCGGCACCGGCACGGCCGACATCACCATCGGCTACCCGGCGTTCCTCGGCGTGCAGCTCGCGGGCTCGTCGACCGGCGAGGCGCGCGGGGGCGGCAGCCAGCGCGGTGCGACGACAACGACCTCCGGCGCGACGATCGCGGGCGTCATCGACGACACGCCCGCCGCACAGGCCGGACTTTCCGCCGGCGACACCATCACCGAGCTCGACGGGACGGAGGTGACCGACGCCTCGTCGCTCGCCGACATCCTCGCCGACTACGCGCCCGGCGACACGGTGACCGTCACGTGGACGGATTCGGCCGGCGCCGAGCACACCGCGTCGGTCACCCTGATCGCCGGCCCGGCCGACTGACGCGATCGGTCCGGCCCCCGCAGCGTGCTGCCGGGGCCGGACCGCGTCACGCCCGCGCGCCGGATATCCAGACCCCGTCAGCGCAGCGCGCGCACGGAGTCGCGGGTGACGAGCGGCATCGGGACGAGCACGTCGGCGCGTTCGCGGGCGCCGAGCAGGATCTCGACGCCGAGCCGCGCCATCTGCTCGTAGGGGAGTCGCGCGGTGGTGAGTCCGGGGCGGACGAGGCTCGCGAGCTCCTCGTCGTCGAAGGACACGACGGACACGTCGTCGGGCACGCGCAGGCCGCGCTCGCCCAGCGCCTGGTAGATGCCGAAGGCGACGCCGTCGGTGGCGGCGATGAACGCGGTGAGGTCGTCGTCGGCATCCAGCATGCGGTGCGTCTCGGCGAAGCCGACGGCGGTCTGCCAGTCCTCGACCTCGGCCGCGACCAGTCGCGCGTCGCGCTGCGCGAACGCATCGCGGATGCCCGCGATGCGTCGTGCGATCGTCACCGACCGGTACGGGTCGCCTGCGACGTGCGGGATCTCGCCGATGAAGCCGATGCGGGTGTGGCCGGCGTCCAGCAGCACGGATGCCACCGCGTGCCCCGCGGTGTACTCGTCGGGCAGCACGCTGGGAACGCCGCCGGGAGTGCGGCCGTTGACGACGACGACCGGCAGGTCGCCCGGCGCCGCCGGCATGTCGACCAAGCGTGCCGCCATGAGGCCGACGATGACCCCGTCCACGCGACGGTGCATCATCTCCTCGAACGCCTCGGCCAGCGCGGACGTGTCGTCGCCGAGCTCTGCGATGAGCACGGTGTGGTCGCGCTCCTTCGCCGCACGCAGCGTGCCGCGCACCATCGCGGAGGCGAAGCGCGTGACGGTGACCTGGTCGGAGATGAAGCCGATCGACCGGGTCGTGCCCAGGCGCAGGCTCTGCGCGGCCGGATTGGGCCGGTAGCCGAGCTCTTCCGCGGCGGCGCGCACCTTCTCGGCGGCGGCTGCCGACAGGCGCGAGCCCGGTCGATCGTTGAGGATCATGCTCACGGCCGCCTTCGACATGCCGGCCAGCGCCGCCACGTCCGCCAACGTGGGGCGGCGTCTCCCGTCCGCTGCGGAGCCGTCTTCGGCCACTGTCTTCCTCGTCCTCGACTCGCCTCCTCCCACGATAGCGCTGAACTGATTCAGCTTTCTTCTTGCGGTCTTCGCCTCGCCCTTGATAGAGTTCCGAAGTGCTGAATTGATTCAGCAGATAACCAAAGGAGGTTACCCGTGGCGATGAACGCCTCATTCTTCAAGAACGGCGCCTACTGGCAGAGCTCGACCACGCTCTTCGTGTTCTTCGCGTCGTGGGGCATCTGGTGGTCCTTCTTCTCCACCTGGCTGGACAAGAGCCTTCACCTCGACGGTGCACAGATCGGCACGGTCTACTCGGTGAACTCGCTCACCACGATCGCCGTGATGATCCTCTACGGGCTGCTGCAGGACCGCCTCGTCCTCAAGCGTCACCTGGTGATCCTCTCCTCGGCGGTGATGGCGTGCCTGGCTCCGTTCGCGATCCTCGTCTACGAGCCGCTGCTCACGAACGCGTTCGGGCTGGGCGTGCTGCTCGGCGCGATCTACCTCCCGTTCGGCTACACCGCCGCGGTGGGTCTGCTCGAGGCGTTCTCCGAGCGGATGAGCCGCACCTACGGCTTCGAGTACGGTCAGGCCCGTGGCTGGGGCTCGCTGGGCTACGGCATCGCCGCACTGTTCACCGGCTTCATGTTCACGATCAGCCCGCACATCAACTTCTACATCGGCTCGGCGCTCGGGGTGACCTGCCTGCTCGTGCAGATCTTCTGGAAGACCGACAAGGTGCCGCTCGCACCGGGGCACACCGCGCACCCGCACGCGCCCACCCTGCGCGAGATGGCCAGCGTGCTGAAGCTGAAGAACCTGTGGATCGTCATCGGTTTCGTGATCTTCAGCTGGACGTTCTACAACCTCTACGACAACCAGATGTTCCCGAACTTCTACCGGGGGCTGTTCCCCAACGAGGACATCGGTCTGCACACCTACGGCATCCTGAACTCCGTGCAGGTGTTCGCCGAGGCGGGCTGCATGATGCTCGTGCCGATCCTCATGCGCAAGGTCGGCGTGCGCAACATCCTGATGCTCGGCGTCACCGTGATGGCCTTCCGCATCCTCGGCTCCGCCGTCTTCACGGATCCCGTCATCGTGTCGATCGTCAAGATGTTCCACGCGATCGAGGTGCCGCTGTTCATCCTCGGGATCTTCCGCTACCTGACGCTGCACTTCAACGCCGCGCTGTCCGCCACGTTGTATCTCGTGGGCTTCGAGGTGGCCGCGCAGGTCGGCAACACGCTGTTCGCGATCCCGTTCGGGTACATCCGCGACTCGCTGGGCTTCCAGCCCACGTTCTACATCATCGCGGGCGTGGTCGCATGCGCGGGCGTGTGGGGGTTCTTCGCCCTCAAGACCGACGATCAGGATGTCGAAGGGACGCCCTTCGTGCGCAAATCGGGCCGTTCCGGTGTGACGGAGGCGGTGAAGACGGTCTCGCGGCCGAAGTAGCCCGCCGGCACCTCGTCGCCGACGGCGGCACGACAGACGTGGAAGAGTGGAGTGCGACCGCGGCGCTCCCGCCCGCTGTCCGTCGTGCGCGTCGTCGGCGCGACCCACGCCGAACCGGCTGATAGGATGAAAGCCCGTGATGCAGAATTCTGAGACCGACGCGGGCACCCAGGACGACACCACGCGGCACATCTTCGTGACCGGTGGTGTCGTCTCCTCGTTGGGGAAGGGCCTCACCGCTGCGAGCCTCGGGAACCTCCTCACCGCGCGGGGGCTGCGCGTGGTCATGCAGAAGCTCGACCCGTACCTCAATGTCGACCCGGGGACGATGAACCCGTTCCAGCACGGCGAGGTCTTCGTCACCGACGACGGCGCCGAGACCGACCTCGACATCGGGCACTACGAGCGGTTCCTCGACATCGAGCTGAGCCAGGCCGCGAACGTGACGACCGGCCAGATCTACTCGCAGGTGATCGCGCGCGAACGGCGCGGCGAGTACCTCGGCGACACGGTGCAGGTGATCCCGCACATCACCGACGAGATCAAGCGGCGCATGCGGCTGCAGGCAGGCGAGACCCCCAGGCCCGACGTCATCATCACCGAGATCGGCGGCACGGTCGGCGACATCGAGTCGCAGCCGTTCATCGAGGCGGCCCGGCAGATCCGTCACGAGCTGGGACGTTCGAACGTGTTCTTCGTGCACGTGTCGCTCGTGCCGTTCATGGGCGCCTCCGGCGAGCAGAAGACCAAGCCCACGCAGCACTCGGTGGCTGCGCTGCGCTCCATCGGCATCCAGCCCGACGCGCTCGTGCTGCGCAGCGACCGTCCCGTCACCGAGTCGAACAAGCGCAAGATCGCGCTCATGTGCGACGTCGACGAGGACGCCGTCGTCAACGCCGTCGACGTGCCGAGCATCTACGACATCCCGACCATGCTGCACGGGCAGGGGCTCGACGCCTACATCGTGCGCACGCTCGGGCTGCGCAAGGCGTCGGACGTGGACTGGACCCGCTGGAACGCGGTGCTGCGAGCCGTGCACAATCCCAAGCACGGCGTCACGATCGGGCTCGTCGGCAAGTACATCGACCTGCCCGACGCCTACCTCAGCGTCACCGAGGCGCTCAAGGCCGGCGGCTTCGCGCAGGAGACCCACGTCACGGTGCGCTGGATCCCCTCCGACGAGTGCGACACGCCGGAGGGCGCGGCGCGCGCGCTCGGCGAGCTCGACGGCATCGTGATCCCCGGCGGCTTCGGCATCCGCGGCATCGAGGGCAAGCTCGGCGCCCTGATGTTCGCGCGCGAGCAGGGCATCCCGACGCTCGGCCTGTGCCTCGGACTGCAGTGCATGGTCATCGAGTACGCGCGGGATGTCGCTGGGCTCACCGGCGCGAGCTCGAGCGAGTTCGACCCCGACACCGCGTTCCCCGTCATCGCGACGATGGCGGAGCAGGTCGACATCCTTCAAAGCGGAGACCTGGGCGGCACGATGCGGCTCGGGCTGTACCCGGCCGAGCTCGCCGAGGGGTCGCTCGCCGCCGAGCTCTACGGCGCGACGCGCGTCGCCGAGCGGCACCGCCACCGCTACGAGGTGAACAACCACTATCGCGACCAGCTGGCCGGGGCCGGGCTCGTGTTCAGCGGGCTGTCGCCCGACCGCAACCTCGTCGAGTTCGTCGAGCTGCCGCGCGACGTGCACCCCTACTACATCGCGACGCAGGCGCACCCCGAGCTGCGCTCGCGGCCGACGAACGCGCATCCGCTCTTTCGCGGACTCGTCGCCGCCGCGCTCGTGCGGCACCGGGCCAGCGAGCTGTTCGACGACGACAATGACTGACGCCGGGCGGCTGCACGACGAGCCCGCGGACTTCCCGGTCGTCGCCAGCGACCGCGTGTACGCGGGCCGCGTGTGGGACGTGCGCAGCGACACGGTCGACTACCGCGGGCGGGAGCTGGTGCGCCAGTACGTCGCGCACCCGGGTGCGGCCGCGGTCGTCGCGCTCGACGCCGACGACCGCGTGCTGCTGATCCAGCAGTACCGGCATCCGATCCGGCACCGCGACTGGGAGGTGCCCGCGGGCCTGCTCGACGTCGAAGGCGAGGCGCCGCTGCAGACCGCGCAGCGCGAGCTCGCGGAGGAGGCCGACCTGGAGGCATCGCGCTGGGAGCCGCTGGTGAGCGTGTTCACCACGCCCGGCGGCAACGACGAGGTCGTGCACCTCTTCCTCGCGCGCGACCTCAGCCGACATGCGCGCACGCACGCGCGAGAGGCGGAGGAGGCGGACATCCGGATCGAATGGATGCCGCTGGGCGACGCGGTGACGGCCGTGCTGGAGGGGCGCATGCGCAACGGGATCCTCGTGGCAGGCGTGCTGGCCGCAGCCGAGAGGCTCCGCCGGTCGGCGTCGTGAGACGAGCCCGACGTGGAGCTTGACCGCGCCGTCGACGCGTATCTGCGGCACATCACGATCGAGCGGGGCCTGTCGGAGCACACGGTCGGCGCCTACCGGCGCGACCTGACCGCCTACCTGGAGTGGATGGCGCGGCAGGGCGTCGACGACACGAACGCGGTGACCCCCGAGCTCGTCGCGACGTTCGCCGCAGACCGTGCCATGGCGCAGCCGCCCCCCGCCGCGTCCAGCCTCGCGCGCCTGCAGTCGTCGGTGCGGGGACTGCACCGCTTCCTCGCCCGCGAGGGCGTCGAGGCCATCGACCCGAGCGCTCGGCTGAGGCCGCCGAAACAGCCCGGTCGGCTGCCGAAGGCGCTCACCGTCGAAGAGGTCGAGCGGCTGCTCGCGACCCCCGACGACAGCCTGATCGGCCTGCGCGACCGCGCGCTGCTCGAGCTGCTGTACGCGACCGGCGCGCGCGTGTCGGAGGCCGTGGGACTCGACGTCGACGACCTCGCGCACGGCGACGTGCTGCGCCTTCGCGGCAAGGGCTCGAAGGAGCGCATCGTCCCGGTCGGCTCGTACGCGCGCGTCGCGCTCGACGCGTATCTCACGCGATCGCGCCCCGAGCTCTCCCGGCGGGGGCGGGCGACGCCCCGGCTGTTCCTCGGCGCGCGCGGGGCGCCGCTGTCGAGGCAGAGCGCGTGGCTCGTCCTGCAGCAGGCGGCCGAGCGCGCGCAGCTGAGCGCCCACGTGTCGCCGCACACCCTGCGCCATTCGTTCGCCACGCACCTCCTGCAGGGCGGCGCCGATGTGCGGGTCGTGCAGGAGCTGCTCGGTCACGCGTCGGTCGCGACGACCCAGATCTACACGTACGTGAGCGTGGATGCGCTGCGCGACGTGTATGCGACATCCCACCCGCGGGCGCGGTGACCTCCGGCCCGGTGGTCGGGCTGCTCGAGGGAGAGCCCGCTGCCCGCCCGTTGGTCTGTCCCGTCGAGCTGGTATCAGCCGGCGGTTGAGGTCGCTCCTGTCTGTCGGCGGGTTCATTGACGCCCGGGCCCCCGTTCCTCGACGCCCAGGAGAGACCAGACAGATGACACGAATCGACTTGTCCGGAGACGCACGCTCCGACCTCATCGTGACCAGCCCGTGGGGGCTCGGAGTGGTCGGATGGAACGGCGGTGCACTCGCAGCGACCGCGATGTGTGAGAACGGTCATCGGATCGGGGAGTGGCTCCTCGACACCGCCGCCAACCGGGTGCAACTCGTCGGCGACTTCGACGGTGACGGTCGGGCTGAGGCGCTGATGTCAAGCGCGTGGGGCGTCGGCATTGCCGCGTTCGCCGGCCCGATGGCGACCACGACCACGGCGCAGAACGGCACCCGCCTCGGCGGCTGGATCGTCGACACCTCGAACGACCGATTCCTGCACGCGGCTGACGCGGATGGAGACGGACGTGCCGAGATCGTTGTCACGAGTCCGTGGGGCATCGGCCTGCTCGGCCTGCGCGGCGGGACACTGACGTCGTTGACGCTCTCACCGAACGGCACGCGTCTGGGCGAGTGGCTGCTCAACACCGGCGACAACTGGATTCCCGCCGTCGGCGACCTCGACGGGGATGGACGCGCCGAGCTGGTCGTCACGAGCCCGTGGGGCCTCGGCATCCTCCGCTTTGACGGTGCCGCCTTCGTGTCGATCGCGATGGCGCCCAACGGCACGGTGTTCGGGTCGTGGACGCTTGACACCGCCGCCGATCGTGTCGAGGCGGTTGCCGACCTCGACGGCGACGGGCGGGCCGAACTCGTGCTCTCGGGTCCGCAGGGTGTGGTGGTTCTCGGGCTGTCTGGTTCGAGCCTGGCGTCCAAGGCATTCGTGTCCGATGGCTCAGCGGCGGGGCAATGGACCGTCGACGCTGCCCGCAATGCGTTCGTCGCTACCGGGGATGTCGATAGCGACGGCAGGCACGAGCTGGTCGTCACGAGCGACTGGGGCATCGGCGTGCTCGCGCTCCGCGACGGCGCGCTGACCTCGCTGCTCGCCCAGCCGAACGGCTCGCGTCTCGGCGGCTGGAACCTGAACACGCGCGACAACCGCTTCGGACCGGCGATGGATGTCGACGGCGACGGTCGCGACGAGCTCGTCGTGACGAGCCCGTGGGGCATCGGCATTCTCCGACTCGCCGGCACGACCGGGGACGCGCTCATGCTCGCGCCGAACGGGACTCGTCTCGGAGACTGGAACCTCAACACCGCCGACAACGACTGGCTGTCGGGACACGCACATGCGTGGGGGGTGTTCGTGCATCACCCGCAGTGGAGCGGAGCGGTCGCACAGACCGAGCAGGTGCTCGCGACGCGCGGGTACGCGATCCTCGACACGAACACCGCCTCGGTGGGCGTCGAGTTCATCAACAAACTGGCCCGCGTGGCACGCCCCGCGGACCGGGTCTTCGTCTACCTCGCCGGCCACGGTGCCGCCGGCAGATGGTCGACGGGGGATCACTCGCAGGCATCCGCCTTCAACCACTACGTCGAGTTCGAAAGCGGCGGGCTCCACCTCACCGACATCGCACCCGCCTTCTCGCTCATGGGCGACAAGGGCGTGGACCTCGCAGTGTTCGACGGAAGCTGCGACGGCGGCGAGACAGTGCTCGCGGCCACCGGTGAACGCTACCTCGCGGTGGCGACGACCGGCGTCTACGCTCCTGGCCTCACGAACACGCCGAGTCCAGGCAACGTCCTGAGGCTGTTCGGCCAGCCCAGCACGTTCGGTATGTGGTGGTCGCGGTCCGACGCGGTGAGCATGATGACCGGCGAGGCGCCGCACCGGTTCTACCAGAAGATGTACCGCAACGACGACACGGAGATCGCTCGTTGGTCGCTGTTCTACAAGACGGCGATCAACTTCTACCCCGCTGTCGCGGGCTCGTGGGATATGGTCACGCGCAACTGCCACCTCTTCGAATACGTATACGCGGATCTCTTCAACGATCCCCAGCCGATCGACGAGGTGAAGAACTTCACAGCGGCGACGAAGATAGGCCTGACCGACTACCTCGCGGCGATGCAGGCCGACTACGACGGCTTCGCGCCGACCGTGGCGGCGCTGCGGAACATTCTCGCCGACGGTGCTCTCGTCAACAAAGCGGCGGACATCTACGCCGTTGCCTTCCCGCGACCATGGCAGACGACCACCGGGCTGTTCGACTGGAACGTCGGCACGTCGCCCGCGAAGCTCGTAGACGACGACACGGTGTGGCTCGTGCCCTCCGCTTTCTCGGGCGCGGACGGGTTCCGTGCGCTCGTGGCAGAGTGCCTTCGGCGCATCGCCGAACTCGAGGCATCGTGGGAACTGCAGAAGCAGCGGCTCGTCCAACTCGACCGCAAGGTGGTGCGCGACCGCCTGTTCGACAAGGTCGCCGACATCGACGCGATTCGCATGACCGCGAGTCTGAGCGAACAGCGGCAGAAGGGCGAGTACGACAGATTCACCGACATCCGCACCGCCGCATTCCTCGCGCAACTGCGCGGCGTCGAGCCTGTCAACGTCGCACCCCGGCCCGACGACGTCCGGATCGCCCAGCCCTTCACGCTGCAGACCGCTCTGGCGATCGACGACGTGCTCCAGCAGGACAAGCTCGACACCTCGCTGGTGAGCTCCGCACTGCGAGACTCGATCACAGACATCTTCACGACGCTGTTCCCGGAGCGGAGCGTCGCAGAGATCGTCGCCGACATCCGAGCCACCGAGACCGCACTGTGGATGTCGCTCGGGCAGCTGCACTACTACCTGACGATCGTCGAAGAGGCGGTGTCGAAGGCCTCGGAGACGGCCGCGCAGCCGGGCGACCTCACGGCGTACTGACTATCGGCGCGCCGGCCCACGGATCGAAGGCGAAGAGAACCCGCGACTCTGGACATCCCGTTGAGCCTGGGCGCAGAACGCATTGGACGCGCTCGTCGATGCCGACACTCCCCCCGGGATCGGCTGCTGATAGCGGGAGCCGTGTGCGAGAATCGGCATGCAATGCATACGGCGGGAGTGTCGGTGACGGACAAGGTGCGGCAGACGAAGAAGGCCTCTGCGGATGAATCGCCGATCGGCCCCACCGGACGTCCGTACCACGGCTTCCCGACGCCACCGGCGCTCGCGCAGCATGGCCCGGCACGCATTATCGCGCTGTGCAACCAGAAGGGCGGGGTGGGCAAGACCACGACGACGATCAACCTCGCCGCCGCGCTCGCGAGCTACGGCCGGCGCGTGCTCGCCGTCGACTTCGACCCGCAGGGCGCGCTGTCGGCGGGGCTCGGCATCCAGACTCACGACGCACCGACCATCTACGACCTGCTCGTCGACGGGAAGCGGGATCCGCACGACGCGGTCGTCGCGTCCTCCGTCGCGGGGCTCGACGTCATCCCGGCGAACATCGATCTGTCGGCCGCCGAGGTGCAGCTCGTCAACGAGGTCGCGCGCGAGCTGATCCTGGCGCGCGTGCTGCGCAAGGTCGCGCCCGAGTACGACGTGATCCTCGTCGACTGCCAGCCCTCGCTTGGCCTGCTCACCGTGAACGCGCTGACGGCGAGCCACGGCGTGCTGATCCCGCTGGAGTGCGAGTTCTTCGCGCTGCGCGGCGTGGCGCTGCTGATCGAGACGATCGACAAGGTGCGCGACCGGCTCAACCCCACGCTCGAGCTCGACGGTCTGCTCGCGACGATGTACGACCCGCGCACGCTGCACTCGCGCGAGGTGCTGGAGCGGGTCGTCGACGCGTTCGGCGAAGACGTGCTGGAGACCGTGATCGGGCGCACCGTGAAGTTCCCTGACGCCTCGGTCTCCGGCCTGCCCATCATCGAGTTCGCCCCCGGGCACGCGGCCGCCCAGGCCTACCTGCGGCTCGCGCGGGAGCTGGTCGCGCGTGGCGCCGTCGCCTGAAGCGGATGCCGGCGAGCCGGTTCCCACGGCGGCGGAGGGGTTTCGTGTCTCGCTCGGCGTCTTCGACGGGCCCTTCGACCTGCTGCTGTCGCTGCTGTCCAGGCACGAGCTCGACATCACCGACGTCGCGCTGTCCCGCGTCACCGGCGAGTTCATCGCCTATCTGAAGGAGCTCGGCCCCGACGAGGAGCTCGAAGAGGCATCCGAGTTCCTCGTCGTCGCCGCGACGCTCCTGGACATGAAGGTCGCCGGCCTCCTGCCCCAGGGAGAACTGGTGGATGCCGAGTCGGTGGCGCTGCTGGAGGCGCGCGACCTGCTGTTCGCCCGACTGCTGCAGTACCGCGCGTTCAAGGAGGTGTCGGCGTGGTTCGCCGCCCGGCTCACGGCGGAGGAGACGCGCCACGTGCGCGCGGTGCCGCTGGAGCACAAGCACCGCCAGGCGGTGCCCGAGCTCGTCTGGACGCTCACCCCCGACGACTTCGCCGCCCTCGCACTGCTCGCCTTCGCGCCGAAGGAGATCCCGCACGTCGGGCTCGACCACCTGCACGCGCCGCTCGTCAGCATCCGCGAGCAGGCGGCAATCGTCGTGACGCTGCTGCGCGGGTCGGACTCGCTCACGTTCCGAGAGCTCGTCGCGGGCGTCGCCGAGCCCGGCATCGTGGTGGCGCGGTTCCTGTCGATCCTGGAGCTCTACCGCCACGCCGCGATCTCGTTCGAGCAGCTCGAGCCGCTCGGCGAGCTCACGCTGCGCTGGACGGCCGAGCACTGGTCGACCGAGACCCTCGCTACGCTGGGTGCCGACTATGACCGCTGATCCTTCGACAAGCTCAGGAACCGGAGCGACGAGCTCGGGAGCCGAGGCATCCGTGGCCCAGCGCCTCGAGGCGATCTTGATGATCGTCGACGAGCCGCAGAGCCTCGTCTCGCTCGCGACGGCCGTCGGCGCGCCCGTGGCCGCCGTGCGCCAGGCGATCGAGGCGCTCGTCGAGGACTACGACGGCCTCGCCGGCGGCCCGCGACGCGGCTTCGAGCTGCGCGAGGTGGGGGGCGGCTGGCGCATCTACGTGCGCGCGGAGCACGACGCACTCGTGTCGGAGTTCATCGGCGCACAGGCGCCGTCGCGCCTGTCGCAGGCCGCGCTGGAGACGCTCGCGGTGATCGCCTACAAGCAGCCGGTGACGCGCGGTCAGGTGGCCTCCGTGCGTGCCGTCAACGTCGACTCCGTGGTGCGCACGCTCCTTGCGCGCGGGCTCATCACGGAGCTGTTCGCGGATGCCGAGACCGGCGCGATCAACTACGGCACGACCGACCAGCTCCTCGTGCACCTGGGCATCAACTCGCTCGACGAGCTGCCCAAGATCTCTCCGCTCCTGGACGGAGCCGACGAGGTCGCCGACGGGCTCGACGGGTTGACGCGTTGAGCGAGCCGCAGCGGCTGCAGAAGGTGCTCGCGAACGCGGGGGTGGCCTCGCGCCGCGTCGCCGAGCAGCTCATCGTGCAAGGACGGGTCCGGGTCAACGGCGTCGCCGTCACCGAGCTGGGCTCGCGGATCGACCCCGAGCACGACCTCGTCGACGTCGACGGCACCGCGGTGCAGCTCGACGCGTCGCGGCGCTACGTCATGCTCAACAAGCCGACCGGCGTGGTCAGCTCGATGCGGGACGATCGCGGGCGCCCCGACCTGCGCCGGTACACGAAGGAATGGCCCGAGCGCCTCTACAACGTCGGGCGGCTCGACGCCGACACGAGCGGCCTGCTCGTCCTGACCAACGACGGCGAGCTCGCGCACGTGCTCGCGCACCCGTCGTTCGGGGTCACCAAGGTCTACATCGCCAAGGTCGAGGGGCGGGTCTCGCCGCAGACGATCTCGCGGCTGACGAAGGGCGTCGACCTGGAGGACGGCCCGATCGCGGCGGACCGGGCGCGACTGCTGGATGCCTCCTCCCGGTCCGCGGGCGCCGGCTCGCTCGTCGAGCTCGCGCTGCACTCCGGCCGCAACCGCGTGGTGCGGCGCATGCTGGCCGAGGTGGGGCATCCCGTCGTGGAGCTCGTCCGTCGTCAGTTCGGGCCGTTGCACCTGGGAACGCTCCCGGCCGGGCGGGCCAGGGAGTTGACTAAGGTGGAACGCGGCGCCCTTCTGACACTTGCGCGCCGCGAGGCGGGTGATCAGGCTCCGCCGCAGGCCCCGCTGGAGACCGAGTGAGCGATTCGAACGATCCGCGCGCGAGCGCGCGCGCGGCGCGCACCCCGTCGCGTGCCGCGCGGACGCAGGGCACGGTGCGCGTCGTCGGCGCCGGTCTGCTCGGCTCCAGCATCGGCCACGCGCTCACGGCGCTCGGCGTCGACGTCGCCCTCACCGACACCTCGCCGTCGCAGCTGCGGCTCGCCATCGACTACGGCGCCGGGCGTGAAGCCGCCGGCGGCGACGATCCGGCGCTCGTCGTGGTCGCGGTGCCGCCCGACGTGACCGCCGATGTCATCGCGGCCGAGCTCGCGGCGTTCCCCGCGGCCGTGGTCACCGACGTCGCGAGCGTCAAGCTCGAGCCGCTGCGCGCGCTGCGCGCGCGGGGAATCGATCTGACGCACTACATCGGCTCGCACCCGCTCGCCGGGCGGGAGCGCGGCGGGGCGATCTCGGCGCGCGCCGACATCTTCGTGGGTCGTCCGTGGGTGGTGTGCCGCGACGCGCAGACGCCGGCATCCGATCTCGCTCTCGTGGAGGGTCTCGCGCTCGACCTGGGCGCGATGCCCGTCGAGCTGACGCCGGAGGAGCACGACCGCGCGGTCGCGCTGACCTCGCACGTGCCGCAGCTGGTCGCGAGCCTGCTGGCCGGTCGCTTCCTCGACGCCGAGGAGGGGTCGCTGCAGCTGGCCGGCCAGGGCGTACGCGACACGACGCGCATCGCGGCGTCGGCCCCCGAGCTGTGGGTGCAGATCCTGGGGGCGAACGCGACCCCCGTCGTCGAGGTGCTCGACGCGCTCGCGGCGGATCTCGGCGCCGTCGCCGATGCGCTGCGCGACCCCGACTCGGCCGGCGCACGGCGCACGGTCGCCGACGCCATCGGCCGCGGCAACGAGGGCGTGGCGCGTCTTCCCGGAAAGCACGGGCAGAACCGCCGACGCTTCGACACGGTCGTCGTCATGGTCGACGACACCCCGGGCCAGCTGGGGCGCCTGTTCGGCGAGCTCGGGGAACTGGATGTGAACGTGGAGGACCTGCGCCTGGAGCACTCTCCCGGCGCGCAGTTCGGACTCGCGGAGATCAGCGTCGTGCCCAGTGCCGCGCGACGTGCGCGAGAAGGACTCGAAGAACGCGGATGGCGGATTGCGAGCATGACGAATGAATGACGAGACGATCATCGTCGCGGTGGACGGACCCGCCGGCAGCGGCAAGTCGAGCGTGTCGAGGGAGGTCGCCCGTCGGCTCGGGTTCGGCTACCTCGACACCGGGGCGGTCTATCGAGCGCTCGCGTGGCACGTGCTCGCGCACGCCGCCGACACCTCCGACGCGGCGGCCGTCGTCGACGCGACGGGCGATTTCTCGTGGCGGATCTCGCTCGACCCCGACGAGCCGTGGGTGCGGGTGGGCGAGACCGACGTCACCGACGCCATCCGCGAGCCGCGCGTCTCCGACGCCGTGAGCGGCGTGGCGCGTGTGCCCGCGGTGCGTCACGGCGTCAACGCCGCGTTCCGCACGCTCGTCGCCGAGTCCGGCCGGCCCGGGGTGGTCGTCGAGGGTCGCGACATCACGACCGTGGTCGCGCAGGACGCGCCCGTGCGCATCCTCCTCACCGCGGCGCCCGAGGTGCGCGCCGCGCGGCGCAGCGAAGAGCTGACGGATCAGGATGCCGCGGCGGTCGCCGCCGCGCTGCACCGGCGCGACGCAGCCGACGCGAAGGTCGTCGACTTCCTCTCCGCCGCACCGGGCGTCTCGGTCGTGGACTCGACCGACCTCGACTTCGAGCAGACGGTGCGGGCCGTGCTCGCGCTCGCCGAGAGGGCAGGGGTGTCATGAGCGATCCGGACGAGGAGTACCCGGCCGGTCCCGACCGTCTCGGGGAGACGCTGGCCGAGCTCGACGACGAGCTCGCCGAGCAGCGCGCCGCGGCGCTGCGGCAGGGGCTGGACGACTACGAGCTGGACGAGGAGGATGCCGAGCTGCTCGCCGGCGTCCTTCGCGGCGACGACGGCATCGAGTACCTGCCTGCCCTTCCGGTCGTCGCGATCGTCGGTCGGCCGAACGTCGGAAAGTCGGCGCTCGTCAACCGCATCCTCGGTCGCCGGGAAGCCGTCGTGGAGGACACGCCGGGCGTCACGCGCGACCGCGTGACCTACAAGGCGGAGTGGCTCGGGCGGCGCTTTTCCCTCGTCGACACCGGCGGCTGGGAGCCCGATGCGCGAGGCATCGACCGCTCGGTCGCCGCGCAGGCCGAGGTCGCGATCGACCTGTCCGACGTGGTGCTGTTCGTCGTCGACGCGATGGTCGGTGCGACGTCGACCGACGAGCACGTCGTGAAGCTCCTGCGTCGCAGCGGCAAGCCGGTGTTCCTCGTGGCGAACAAGATCGACGACGCCCGCCAGGAGCCGGAGGCGGCGGCGCTGTGGAACCTGGGGCTCGGCGAGCCGCATCCGGTGTCGGCGATCCACGGCCGCGGCGTGGCCGACCTCCTCGATGCGGTGATGGAGGTGCTGCCGGAGGTCTCCGCGGTCGCCAAGCACGAGATCGGCGGACCGCGTCGCGTCGCGATCCTCGGTCGGCCGAACGTCGGCAAGTCGTCGCTGCTGAACAAGGCGGCCGGCGAGGAACGCGTGGTCGTGAACGAGCTGGCGGGCACGACGCGCGACCCCGTCGACGAGGTCGTGGAGCTGGGCGGCAGGCTGTGGCGGCTGGTGGACACCGCCGGCATCCGTCGTCGCGTGCATCTGCAGCAGGGCGCCGACTTCTACGCGTCGCTGCGCACCTCGACCGCGCTGGAGAAGGCGGAGGTCGCGGTCGTCGTGCTCGATGTGACGCAGCCGGTCAGCGAGCAGGACGTGCGCATCATCGACCTCGTGCTGGAGTCGGGGCGGGCACTCGTGCTCGCCTTCAACAAGTGGGACCGGCTGAACGATCCCGACATCGAGGACCTCGAGCGCCGCCGCTACCTCGAACGGGAGATCGAACAGGACCTCGCGCACGTCTCGTGGGCCCCGCGCGTCAACCTCTCCGCCCGCACCGGCCGGCACCTCGACCGGCTCGTGCCGGCTCTTCAGACCGCGCTCGAGTCGTGGGACACGCGCATCCCGACCGGCAAGTTCAACGCGTTCCTCACCGAGCTCGTGGCCGAGCATCCGCATCCCGTACGCGGCGGCAAGCAGCCGCGCATCCTGTTCGGCACGCAGGCGGGCACGCGCCCGCCGACGTTCGTGCTGTTCACGACCGGGTTCCTCGACCCGGGGTATCGCCGCTTCATCCAGCGCCGGCTGCGCGAGCTGTACGGGTTCCAGGGCAGCCCCATCGTCATCAACATGCGCGTACGCGAGCGCCGCAAGCGCTGAGCGCGGGCGTGTGCAAGGCTGGATCCGTGACGATCGAGAACCCCGGATCGGGTGAGCAGCGCCCGTCGGGGCCCCGCGATCCGGGCGACGCATGGGTCGTCGCCGAATCGGGGGAGAAGTACTGGGGACGCTTCGGTGCCGCGGGTCTTCTCGCCCTCGACGCCGCTCGCGGTGTGCTGCTGCAGCACCGCGCGGCGTGGAGCCACTTCGGAGACACGTGGGGGATGCCCGGCGGCGCGCGGCACGCGGGGGAGTCGGCGGGCGACGCCGCACTGCGCGAGGCGCGCGAGGAGGCGGGCGTGCCGGAGGCCGCGATCCGTCCGCGGCTGCTGAGCGTTCTCGACCTCGACATCTGGACCTATGCGACGCTCGTCGGCGACGTCGTGGAGCCGTTCGAGCCGACGATCAGCGATCCGGAGAGTCGCGAACTGGCCTGGGTGCCGGTGGCGGAGGTCGCCGCGCGCGCACTCCACCCGGGCTTCGCCGGCTCGTGGGAGCACCTGCGTCCCCTGCTCGACGTGCGGCCGGCCGTGGTCGTCGACGCCGCGAACGTCGTCGGCTCCGTGCCCGACGGATGGTGGAACGATCGCGCCGGCGCAGCGGGCCGGCTGCTGTCGCGGGTCGCCGAGCGCGCGGTGGAGGGAGTGCCGGCGGAAGCGCTGGGCCTTCCGGCATCCACGTGGTTCCCGGAGTGGACCGTCGTGCTGGAGGGCGAGGCGCGTGCGGCGGCGGACGTCGCGGGGCTCGGCGTCGTGCGCGCAGACGGCGAGGGCGACGACACGATCGCGGCGGTGGCCGCTCGGCTCGTCGCGCACGGGCGCTCTGTCACGGTGGTCACGAGCGATCGCGGCCTGACGACGCGAGCCGAGGATGCCGGTGCCGCCGTGCGCGGAGCGCGCTGGCTGCTCGACCTTCTGCGCTGATCAGTCCCGCCCGCGCAGGCGATCGATCTCGCGCCGTTCGCGTTTGGTGGGCCGGCCCGCTCCGCGGTCGCGCTGCGCCGTGACGGGCGCCTCGTCGCGCGGGGGCGTGCGATCCTCCAGCGCCTCCACCGCGAGAGCGGCGCCGACGCGCTTGGCGATCGGCTGTCTCACCACCAGGATGCGGTCGAACCCGGCGATCCGCACCCGCAGCTCGTCGCCGGGTCGCACCGGCTGCGCCGCCTTCGCGCGTTCGCCGTTGACGCGTACATGCCCTGCCCGGCATGCGGCCGTCGCGGCCGATCGGGTCTTATAGACCCGCACCGCCCACAGCCACGCGTCGACGCGTGCGGAAGAGCTCACCGGCGCTCCCTCGCGCGCGCGATCGCTCCCGTGGCGATGAGGCCCTGTCCGAGGCAGTAGGTGAGCATGACGAGCGGGCTCGTCCAGCCGGGCATCGCGTCGGGGACGAAGATCCGCAACGCCAGGATCGTGTCGGAGCACAGGAAGAGCGCCCCGCCCCACGTCACGACCGGGCTGCAGCGCGCCGCGAGGCTCGCGGTGCCGCCGAGCAGCAGGCCGTACCCGGTGACCGCGGCGGCGAGGCCGCCGAGGTGCGGCCAGAGCACCGAGACCAGCACGATCCACCACAGCGCGTAGACCACCGTCCAGCGGGGGAGCCGCCGAATCGCGAGGTGGCGCCAGAACAGCCGCAGGTAGCAGACGTGGGCGAGGCCGAAGCAGGCGAGCATGACCGGAAGCTCCGGTGCGGCGGGGAAGAACGCGCCCGCGCCGTCGCCCAGCCACGACCACGCGATCGCCAGGAACAGCAGCTTGAACGCGGCTCCCCACCGCGTGCCGCGTCCGCCCCACAGTGTGCCGCGTCCGCCCCACAGCACGGCGACCGCCAGCAGCGGCATGAGCACGAGCTTCGTCGGGGCGGCGACCGACTCGGCGCCGAGCGCGAGCGCTCCGACGTGGATCAGCGAGACGACCGCATAGGGCGCGACGCCCCACGTCCAGCGCGGGAGCGGGACGGATGCCCGCGGCGCGGCGCCGCGGTATGGATCGGTGGGGACCGGGGTGCCCCGCTGCGCGTCGCCGTGCGGATCGGACTCGGGCATCGCGCTCCTTCGTGGTGCCCGTCCATCGTATTCAGGTCGCTGCCGGCGCGCTCAGCTCGCGGCGAGGTCGAGCGCCACGATCGTGCGCTGCGGCTTGGGTCGGGCGACTTCGCGGAATCCGGCGGACTCGAACACCGACAGCACCCCGACGAAGAGGTCGTTCGGGCGGCTGGGGGCGATGGCCGTGTCGGTCGGGTACGCCTCGATCACGCGGGCGCCGTGCTCGCGGGCGAACGCGACGGCGGCGTCGAGCAGGAGGGCGACAAGCCCCGCTCCGCGGTGAGCGCGGCGCACGACGAAGCACGACACCGCCCAGACCCCCTGATCGTCCCAGGGCTCGGGGGAGTGCGCGACGAACGCCCTCGTGCGCCCGAGCCGCGCCTGCGCCGTGCGCGGGCCGACGCGCACCCACGCCGCAGGCTCGCCGTCGACGTAGGCGATGAGACCGGGTGCGGGCTCCGCCGCGAGCTCGGCGCGCAGCATCCCCTCCCGCTGGTCGCGAGTGGTGCGCTCCCAGTCCTTGTTCGGCAGCATCCACCACTGGCACTGGCAGGACGCGCCGTCCCCGCCGCCGCTGAGCGCGTGCTCGGCGTCGGCGAACCGGTCGGCAGTCGCGGGTTCGATCGTGACCATGGGCATGAACGCGATGTTACGCCCGGGGAACGACGTCGCGAGGGGCGCGCAGAACACCCCGCGCCAACGGCGCGCGCAGAGCTGCGGAGGCGTGCAGAGCCGCGGACGCGTGCAGAACTGCGGAGATGTGCAGAACTGCGGATGCCGCAGCTCGATCCCGTCCGTCATCCTGCACATCTGCGCAGTTTCAGCACAGGGCAGCCAGCCTGGGCGCTCCCAAACCCGCCGGATCATGGAGCGAGGGTCGCCTCTCGACCGGCTAAGATGGGGGAGTTGTCCGCGCGCGGGCAGCTCGACCGGGATGTGGCGCAGCTTGGTAGCGCACTTGACTGGGGGTCAAGGGGTCGCAGGTTCAAATCCTGTCATCCCGACG
>JASGDZ010000323.1:0-5101 GCA_047606835.1 Microbacterium sp.
GCCCGCGAACGGCTGCGCGCGCTACCCGCCCGCCGGCCGCTCCCGCCGCGAACGCCGCGTCTGGGGCGCGGGCGACAGGGGCGGGACGCCCGCGGCCCCCGCAGCACCCGAGTCCCCGGCCGCGACACCCGCCGGCACCACGGGCTCGCCCACAACGCCCACAACGCCCCCCGCGCCCCCGGCATCCACGCCGCCCGCGCGCCGCGCGGCACGCCGCTCCTTCGCGCCCTCGACGAGGTTGTACAGCGTCGGCAGGACGAGAAGCGTCAAGACCGTGGACGACACGAGCCCGCCGATCACCACGATCGCGAGCGGCTGCGAGATGAAGCCTCCGTGCCCGGTGATCCCGAGCGCCATCGGGGTGAGCGCGAAGATCGTGGCCAGCGCCGTCATCAGGATCGGCCGCAGCCGCCGCGACCCGCCCGCGATCGTCGCGTCCCGCGCCGACAGCCCGTTCTCGCGGTACTGGTTCACGAGGTCGACGAGCACGATCGCGTTCGTCACCACGATGCCGATGAGCATCAGCACGCCGATCAGCGACGCGACGCCCAGCGGCACGCCGGTCACGATCTGCAGCAGGATGGCGCCGGTCGCCGAGAACGGCACCGACACGAGCAGCAGCAGAGGCTGACGCAGCGACTTGAAGGTCGCCACCATCACGATGTACACGATGAGGATGGCGGCCAGCAGCGCCAGGCCCAGCTGCGCGAAGGCATCCGTCTGCTGCGACAGCACCCCGCCGACCTCGGCCTTCGCGCCCGTGGGCAGGTCGAGGTCCTTCAGCGCCGCCCTCACCGTCGCCGACGCCGCGTTGAGGTCGTCGGTCGACGGGGTCGCCGTGACGGTCGCGGTGCGCTGGCCGCGCTGCGTCGAGATCGACGTGGGGCCCTCGCTCTGCTTCACGGAGGCGACATCCCGCAGCTCGACCGCGCCGGTGGCGCTCGGCACCTCGAGCTTCTTCAGCTCGGCGATCGTCGCAGGCGGGTCGGATGCCGCGAGGTACACCGTCAGCGCCGTGCCGTCGATCTCGACGGTGCCGATCGACTGCGGCTGCATCGCGCTGGACACGAGGCCGGCGACGGCGACCTCGGACAGCCCGAGCGACGCGGCCTCCTCGCGGTCGACGACGACCGCGATGTAGGGGAGGGATGCCGCGAGGTTCGACGCGACCTGGCCGATGCCGTCCTGCCCGGTGAGCGCGGCGACGACCTCGTCGGCCGCGTCGCTCAGCGTCTGCTGGTCGGGCGCGGTGACGTCGATCTCGACGTCGGTGGAGGCGAACCCGTCGCCTCCGGCGATCGTGATCTCGCCCGCGTCGTCGATGGCTGCGACCGCCTCCTGCACCTCTTCGCGCAGCGCCACCTGGTCGGCGTCGGCGTCGGTGGTGATCGAGTACGTGATGCCGCCGCTTCCGCCGCTGAACGCGTCGCGCAGGGCCGAGCCGCTCGACCCGATGGAGGTCTGCACGGTCTCGATGCCTTCGATGCCCTTCAGTGCGTCCTCGACCTGCTTGGCGGCGGCGCTGGATGCCTTCAGGCTCGGCGACGCACCGATCTTCTGGGTCATCGTGAACGTGTTCTGCCCGCTGTCGCCGAGGAAGTTCGTCTTCATGAGCGGCGCGGCCACGACGGTGCCGCCGAGCACGAGCACGGCGAGCAGCAGCGTGATCCACGAGTGCGTGAGCGTCCACCGCAGGATCGGCAGGTAGGCCCGCTGCAGCCGCGACGGCGGCGCACCGGGCCCCTCCTCCCCGCCGACGACCACCTGCGTGCCGGGCCTGAGGAACCAGTAGGCCAGCACCGGCACGATCGTGAGCGCGACGAGCAGTGACGCCGTCATCGCGATCGTCACGGTCAGGGCGAACGGGCGGAACAGCTCGCCCGTGACATCCCCCACGAAGGCGATCGGCAGGAACACGGCGACCGTCGTGATCGTCGACGCCGTGATCGCCGTCGCCACCTCGCGCACCGCGCGCACGATCGACTCGCGCTTGTCGGCGTGGCCCACGTAGTGCCGTTTGATGTTCTCGATGACGACGATGGAGTCGTCGACGACGCGGCCGATCGCGATCGTGAGGGCGCCGAGCGTGAGGATGTTGAGCGAGTAGCCGAACGCCTGGATGCCGACGAACGTGACCAGCACGCTCGTGGGGATCGAGATCGCGGTCACGAGCGTCGAGCGCACCGAGAGCAGGAAGATCAGGATGACGACCACCGCGAACGCGAGGCCGAGCAGTCCCTCCTGGGCGAGCGACTCGATCGACTGCTGGATGTACGGCGCCTGGTCGAACACGACCGTGAACTGCGCGCCGCCGAGCGCGTCGGCGAGGTCGGGCAGCACGGCGGTCACCGCGCGCGACACGTCGACGGTGTTGGCGGCGGGCAGCTTCGTCACCGCGATGGTGAGGGCCGCCTCGCCGTCGACGCGCGAGATCGACGTCACCGGGTCCTGCGTCCGGGCGACCTTGGCGACATCCGCGATCGTGACGTCGCCGGCCTGGAACTGCGTCGCATCCGACGGCACCAGCGGGAGCTTCTTGATCGCCTTGACGCTCGCGAGCTTCACCCCGGTCTGCACCGTGAGGGTCTGACCGTCCTCGGTGATCTCGCCGCCGGCGAACAGCACGCCGTTCTGGTCGAGCGCGTCGCGGATCGCCTCCAGCGTGTAGCCCTTCTCGGCGAGCTCGTCCTCGTCGGGCGTGATCGTGACGCGCAGGCCCCGGCCGCCCACGATCCCGGCGGAGCTGACGCCCGACAGGTCTTCGAGCTCGGGGATGACGGATGCCTCCAGCTGCGCCTGCACCGTCTCCTCGTCGTCGTAGCCGGTCACCGCGATCTGGATGACGGGCAGGTCGTCGAACGAGAACGACACGACGTTCGGCTCGACGCCGTCGGGGAGCTCGCTCTTGATGCGGTTGATCGCCTGGGTGATCTTCTGCTCGGCGGTCACGAGGTCGGTGCCGTAGGTGAACGAGGTCTGGACGACCGATGCGTTGGTCGTGCTCGTCGCGCTCGTCGACTCCAGCCCCGGGATGCCCTGGACGGCGGTCTCGATCGGCGTCGAGACGTCGTTGTCGACGACCTCGGGCGACGCGCCGGCGTAGGTCGAGACGATCGACAGCTGCGGGAACTCGATCGACGGGATGAGCTCCTGCTTGAGGTTCACGAGCGCGAGCGCTCCGAAGATCGCCGCGACGATCGTCACGAGGGCGATGAGCGCGCGGTTGCGCAGACTCAGAAGGGCGAGGTTCGACACGGGGCTGCCTTCGCGAAGAGAGGGGCGCGGGATGCCGCGAACGCGGCCGGATGCACGGATGTATCGGCATCCATTCTTCCACGGGCGCTTGCGGGCCCCTGCCGACCGGCGGCCCCCGGTCCCTCGGGCCCCGCGCCCCCGACCCCGACGTCCGGCGGCCCCCGCCCCCGACGCACGCCCGCGCCCGGTGGCCCGGCGCCCCCCAGCTGAGACAGGCCGTTGCGCGACAAACGCGGGTGCGTCTCCCGCGCAGCGGCCTGTCTCGCCGAAGCACATCGCGATATATCGTGTTAGGATGGCGGAACGCGATATATCGCGAAACAGCCCCGTGAGGGCAGGACCAGCAGAGAAGGAGAGCACAGTCATGACTCTCGAGAAGTGGCTCATCCACCCGGGCGAGACCCGGGTCATCGACATCGAGACCGTCCGCAAGCTCAAGATCGGCCTCGTCGGCGGCCAGGTCGACGTCGTCGCGCACGACGAGCCCGGCGCTCGCATCGAAGTGCACGGCGTCACGGTCAAGGACCTCCGCATCGAGGTGACCGGCGACCTCGTCGAGATCGACCACCCCCAGTTGCGCTGGGACAACTTCCTCGAGGTCTTCCGCAACTTCGGCGCGGGCGGCCCGAAGGCCGAGATCAGCGTCGCCGTGCCCCGCGGCGCCGCGCTCACCCTCGGCGTCGTGAGCGCGAGCGCGCTCGTGTCGGGCCTGCGCGCCGACGCGAAGCTCAACACGGTCTCGGGCGACCTCATCGTCGACGGCATCACCGGCGACCTGTCGGTCAACGCCGTGTCCGGCGACGTGCAGATCCGCGAACTGGTCGGAAGCCTCAACGCGAACAGCGTGTCGGGCGACGTCGCCGTCACCGGAGCCGTGCCCAGGGCGACCATCGACACCGTCTCGGGCGCGATGCTCGTGGACTCGACGGGCGACGTGCACCAGCTCGGCCTGAACACCGTGAGCGGCACGACGACCGTGCGGCTCGACGAGGGCCTGCCGGCCAACTACGTCGTGCGCAGCGTGAGCGGGCGCGTGCACATCGACGGCGTGAAACGGTCGACGTCGTCGCCCACGAACTACGTCGACTCGGTCGGCGAGCTCAGCGGATCGTTCGTCGACCTGCACGCCAACTCGGTCTCGGGCGACGTCACGGTGCTGCGGCGGGCCGCGGCATCCGCCCCCGCCGGCGAGGGGACGTGGCGATGAGCCCCGTCTTCTCCCATGGCGACCTGCGCCTGTACCTGCTGAGCCTGCTCGACGAGGGGCCGCGGCACGGCTACGACATCATGCAGGCGCTCTCCGACCGCACCGGCGGCACCTACACGCCGAGCGCCGGCACGATCTATCCCCGCCTCGCGAAGCTCGAAGAGGAGGGGCTCGTGACCAAGACCGTCGACGGCCGCAAGACCGTCTACGAGATCACGGATGCCGGACGCGCCGAGGTGGCCGCGCGCGCGGGCGACCTCGAGGGGATCGAGGCCGAGCTCGCCGACAGCGTGCGGCTCATCGCCGACGAGGTGCGCGGCAGCGTGCGCGAGGCGATGAAGAGCCTGCGCGCCGACCTGGCCGCGGCGGCGCGGGCGGACCGCTCGAGCGGTGAGCCCAGCCGGACGGATGCCGCCAAAGACGACCCGCGCGTGCAGAGCCGCGAGCAGCTCCACCTCGCGGACGCGGCGATCAACGAGTTCCGCGCGCGCGTGCGCAGCGAGCTGCGCGCGCACGTCGCACGCGGCGGGATGCTGGCGGCATCCGTCGTCGACGACCTGACGCGAGCCCTCGACGCCGCCGCGCGGGACGTCACCCGCGCGCTGCGCGGCTGAGCGGCGCGCCCCGGCTGCCCCTGCC
>JASGDZ010000324.1:0-8257 GCA_047606835.1 Microbacterium sp.
CTTCCAGCGCGGCGAGACCCAGATCCTGGGCGTCACGACGCTGAACATGCTCAAGATGGAGCAGCAGATCGACTCGCTGTCGCCGGTGACCCACAAGCGGTACCTGCACCACTACAACTTCCCGCCCTACTCGACGGGCGAGACGGGTCGTGTGGGCAGCCCGAAGCGCCGCGAGATCGGGCACGGCTTCCTCGCCGAGCGCGCGCTCGTGCCGGTGCTGCCGGGCCGTGAGGAGTTCCCCTACGCGATCCGCCAGGTGTCCGAGGCGCTCGGCTCCAACGGCTCCACGTCGATGGGCTCGGTGTGCGCGTCGACCCTGTCGCTGCTGAACGCCGGCGTGCCGCTGCGCGCCCCGGTCGCGGGCATCGCGATGGGCCTCGTGTCCGACCAGGTCGACGGCGAGACCCGCTACGCGGCGCTCACCGACATCCTCGGCGCGGAGGACGCGCTCGGCGACATGGACTTCAAGGTCGCCGGCACGAGCGAGTTCGTCACGGCGATCCAGCTCGACACGAAGCTCGACGGCATCCCGTCGTCGGTGCTCGCGGGGGCCCTCCAGCAGGCGAAGGAAGCCCGGCTGAAGATCCTGGACGTCATCAACGCGGCGATCGACGGACCCGACGAGATGGCGCCGACGGCGCCGCGCGTCATCAGCGTGCAGATCCCGGTCGACAAGATCGGCGAGCTCATCGGGCCCAAGGGCAAGACGATCAACGCGATCCAGGACGAGACCGGTGCCGACATCTCCATCGAGGAGGACGGCACGGTGTACATCGGCGCCGTCGACGGCCCGTCGGCCGAGGCGGCCCGTGCGCAGGTCAACGCGATCGCCAACCCCACCAACCCGGAGGTCGGCGAGCAGTTCCTCGGCACGGTCGTGAAGATCGCGGCGTTCGGCGCGTTCGTCTCGCTCCTGCCGGGCAAGGACGGACTGCTGCACATCAGCGAGATCCGCAAGCTCGCCGGCGGCAAGCGCGTGGAGAACGTCGAGGACGTGCTGGGCGTCGGGCAGAAGCTGCTCGTGCGCATCACGAAGGTCGACGACCGCGGCAAGCTGTCGCTGGAGCCCGTGCTCGAGGAGCCTGCCGACCAGGAGGGCCGCGCCGCTGCGAGCGCCGGCCCGGAGGCGCCCGCCGAAGGCTGAACCGCTTCGCGCAACACGGCCCGGTTGTCCCCCTTAAGGGGGACAACCGGGCCTTTCCCATGCCGCATGTGACCCAAGCGTTATCGAAAAGTTCACCGACAGGCCGCGTGCGCGCCCGGTGGGGTCAGTGGTCTGGCCTACCCTTTTTGTAGGCGTCGGGGGCGGCGCACAAGTATCACGAAGTCACTCGCGAACTCAAGCGTCGTGAGGGGGTGTCTCATGCGAATCCTCGGTGTCGGCTCGACGACGGCTCCTCCGGTCGTCACGGCCGCGGCCGTCGCGACCGGATCCTCCTTCCCGCCCGCGTCCGCGCCCGGGGGTATCGCCCACCCGTCCGCGCCGATCCCCGTGCAGGGCCCGCCGCTCGGCGCCGCACTGCGGGTCCCGCTCGGCGAGACGGGGCTGCGCGTGTTCCCGCTGGTCCTCGGCGGCTCCGAGTTCGGCTGGCACGTCGACCTCGACGGGAGCCACGGCATCCTCGACCGCTACGTCGGTCTCGGCGGCAACGCGCTGCACACCGCCGACAGCTACGCGTCGGGGCGCAGCGAGCACATCATCGGCCAGTGGCTGGCCTCGCGGGGCGTGCGCGACGAGATGGTCGTGGCCACGCGTGTCGGCGCCCACGCCGACCATCCCGGGCTCGGTCCGGTGAACCTCGTCCGCGCGGTGGAGGCGTCCCTGCGGCGCCTCGGCACCGATCGGATCGACGTTCTGTATCTCGACGGCGGCTCCGACGCCGCGACGCCGCTCGACGACACCCTGGCGACCGCGGAGTGGCTCGTCGAGACCGGCAAGGTCCGTGCGCTCGGCGCGTTCGGCTTCGGTCCGGAGCAGCTCGTGGAGGCCCGCATCCTCTCGTCCGCCGGGTACCCGCGCCTGACGGTGCTCGACGCACCCTACAACGTGCTGCGCCGCGGCGACTTCGAGGGCGACCTGCGGCTCGTCGCGGGAGCGCAGAGCATGGCCGTGACCCCGTCCCACGCGCTGCAGCACGGCTTCCTCTCCGGGCGGCACCGCTCGCGCTCGCGCGCCGGTCTGGGGGTGCGGGGCAGTCAGCTGATCAGCAGTCTCAATCGCCGCGGCACCCGCATCCTGCGCGCGCTCGACGCGGTGGCGGCCGAGCTCGGCGTCCCCGACGCAGCCGTCGCGGTGGCGTGGCTGCTCGCGCAGAAGACCGTCGTGGCGCCGATCGTGAACGCGTACCTGCCGCAGCACGTCGACGAGCTCGTGCAGGGCGTCGGCGTACGACTCAGCCGCGGGCAGCTCGCCGAGCTCGCCCGCGCCGTCGAATAGCGCCGGCATGCACTACCTGTACCTCGTGCGTCACGGCGAGCAGCAGGATGCCGAGCACGGCCTCCCCGACGGACCGCTGTCGCCGCGGGGTCGCCGGCAGGCGTCGCTCGTCGCCGATCGGCTCTCCGGCGTGCCGCTCGACGCCGTGTGGCACTCGCCGCTGCAGCGGGCGGCGCAGACCGCGCAGACCGTCGCCGAGCGCCTGCCCTCTGTGTCGCCGGAGCCGACCGCGCTGCTGTTCGACTGCGTGCCCACCGGAATGACGCCAGAGACGCCCGCGGCGTTCGAGCCCTTCTTCGGAGCCGTGACGGCGGAGGAGATCGAGGCGGGGCGGGCGCAGCTGGCCGACGCGGTCGGCGAGTTCCTGGTGCGAAAGCCCGGGACGGTGCACGAGCTGCTCATCACGCACAACTTCGTCATCGCGTGGTTCGTGCGCGAGGTGCTGCAGGCGCCGGAGTGGCGCTGGATGACGCTGAGCCAGGCGAACTGCGGGCTGACGGTGCTCGCGCAGAAGCCGGGGCGGCCGTGGACCCTCGTGACCCACAACGACCTCGCCCACCTCCCCGTCGAGCTGCGCACGGGGCTGCCCGAGCCGCTGCCCTACTGAAGCGGCTTGCCGTACCAGACCGTCGCGTTGGGGTTGTCGTTGAACGGTTCGATCGGCGTGAACCCGGCGCTCGCGTAGAGCGCGGCTGCCGCCGCCAGCGAGTGGTGGGTGTCGAGCACGAGCTCGGCAGCGCCCCACGCGCGGGCCCGCTGCTCCAGCTCGCCCAGCAGCAGCCGGCCCCAGCCGCGCCCGCGCGTCTCGGGGCGCAGATACAGGTGCTTGACCTCGTAGCGGATGCCGGCCGGCCCGTCGGCGATGCGCCGCACGCCGCCGCATCCCACGGCCTGCCCGTCGTCGTGGACGACCAGGAACACGCCCGCGGGCGGCGTGAACGCGGCCGGATCGGGGAAGGCGGGGGTGTAGACGGCGTTCTGGCGCGCGAAGCCGAGCTCGCGCGAGCGGAAGTACTCCGTCAGCAGCGCGTGCGCCTCCGGCGCGTCGACGGGGATCTCGCGCAGGGTCGGCACGCGTCCACTCTAGGTCGGGTGCGCGTGCGCCGGCCCGGCGCCGCGGTGCGCAAATGCGTGGATGTGCACGATGACGGATCGGATCGCGGGTCTGCATCCGCAATCCTGCACATCTCCGTCATCCTGCACACCCCGGTGCCGGCCGGGGGATGCCGCGCGAATAGGATGGCGGGATGACGACACGCGTGGCCATCGTCGGTGGAACGGGCAAGCTCGGCGGCATCATCCGAGACATCGTCGACGAGCTCGAGGGCTTCGAGGTGGCGGCTGCGCTCTCGTCGCGCGACGGCCTCGACGGGCTCGACGGCGCGGATCTCGTGGTGGACGCCACGGTGCCCGCCGCCAGCATGGATGTCGTGCGCGCCGCGATCGACAGAGGGCTCAACGTGCTCGTCGGCACGTCCGGGTGGTCGGTCGAGCGCATCGCTCTCGTGCGCCCGCTCGTCGAAGCGGCCGGGACCGGGGCGGTCTTCATCCCGAACTTCTCGCTCGGCTCGGTGCTGGGCACGGCGCTCGCCGCCGCGGCGGCGCCGTTCTTCCCCTCGGTCGAGATCATCGAGGCGCACCGCGAGACGAAGGTCGACTCGCCGAGCGGCACCGCGGTGCGCACGGCGGAGCTCGTCGCCGCCGCGCGCGCTCACGTCGGCCCCGTCGACGCGCCGCACGCCGACCAGCGCGCCCGCGGGCAGCAGGTCGCGAGCATTCCCGTGCACTCGCTGCGTCATCCCGGCGTCGTCGCGCGGCAGCAGACGATCCTCGCCGGCCCCGGGGAGTCGTTGTCGATCGTGCACGACACGATCGACTCCGCGCTCGCCTATGCGCCCGGCATCCGCATCGCACTGCGCCACGCGCGCGACGTGCGGGGCGTCGTGGTCGGACTCGACCGCTTCGTCGACGTCGGCATCCGCGCGCCCGGCGCGCCCGAGCCGGAGCCGCTCGCCGAGGGCGAAGCGCCCGGCCAGGTGGCCCGCGCGACGAGCGTATGAGCGCTCGCATCGGCGTGGCCGTGATGGCCGCGGCGCTGCTGCTCTACGTCGTGCTCGTGGGTCAGCGGGCGTATCTGCTCTTCGTCAGCGGGGAGCCGGTGGCGATCGCGATGGGCGCCGCGCTCGTCGTGCTGCCGATCGTGGCGGTGTGGGCGCTCGGCCGCGAGCTGTGGTTCGGTCGGCGTGCGGCGCTGTTGGGCCGGCGGCTCGAGGCCGAGGGCGGTCTTCCGGCCGAGCAGCTGGACGTGCGACCCAGCGGAAGGCCGGTGCGCGATCAGTCCGACGCGCTGTTCCCTGTGTACCGCGCCGCGGCCGAGGCGCACCCCGACGACTGGCGGGCGTGGTACCGGCTCGGGCTCGCCTACGACGGCTCCGGCGACCGCCGGCGGGCACGCGCGGCGGTGCGCACGGCGATCGCGCTGGAGGCGGGGGAGCGCAGGGGGTGAGGGGCGTTTCGTCTCGCTTCGCTCGCTCAACGACCGGGGTCGGGGTGTCGCTCGCTCAACGACCGGGGTCGGTGTCGCTCGCTCAACGACCGGGGTCGGGGTGTCGCTCGCTCAACGGCTGGCGAGGCGCGCGACGGCGTCGCGGACCGCGTCCTCGACGGTGGGATGCGCGAACGCGAAGCCGGATGCCTCCAGCACCGACGGCGCGACATCCAGGTCCGAGGTGAGGAGCGCCTCGGTCGCGTCCTTCCCCAGCACGAGCTTCATGCCCCACTCCGGAGCCCGCACGACGAAGGGCCGGTTGAGCCGCGCAGCCAGCGCGAAGCCGAGGTCGTTCGCCGTCGCGCGGGTGGGGCCGGTCAGGTTGACGGGGCCGGTCAGGCCCGCGTCGATCGCGTGCCGGATGGCGCGCACCTCGTCGTCGAGCGAGATCCACGGCCACGCCTGCGTCCCGCGCGCGATGGGACCCGACACGCCCGCCTTCGTGAGCAGGATGAGGGGTGCCAGCACCCCGTCGGGGTGCACGACGGGCGCCGTGCGCAGCAGCACCACGCGCGCGTGCTCGCCCGCGCCCCGTGCCGCGGCCTCCCACTCGCCGCACAGGTCGGCGAGGAACGACTCGCCGCGCGGCGACTGCTCGGTGAGTCGCGCACCCGGCGCCGAGCCGTAGAACCCCACGGCCGACGCGGAGACGAAGGCCGGGGCGTGCGCGCCGAGCGCTCTGATCGCGGCGGCGAGCGCGCGGGTCGGTGCGACCCGCGACCACAGCAGCGTCGACTTGTAGCGGCGCGTCCACGGGAAGCGCCCGATGCTCGCGCCGTTGAGCCCCACGACCGCGTCGGCACCGGCGAGCACGTCGGGGGAGAGCGGCTCGCCGGCCAGCCACTGCACCTCGCCCGGCCGGGTGGGGCGGCGGCGCACGAGCGTCGTCACGTCGACGCCGTCGGCGACGAGGCTCGTGACGAGCGCGCCGCCGATCAGCCCGGAGGCGCCGGCGACGACGACGCGTGGCATCCGCCCGTCTCCGTCAGGAGAGGGCCGCTTCGAGCGTGATCTCGATGCCCGCGAGAGCCTGCGAGACCGGGCACCCCGTCTTGGCCTCCTCGGCGATGCGGGCGAAGTCCTCCGCGCCCAGGCCCGGCACCGTCGCCTCGACGTTCAGGTGACTGCCGGTGATCCCCTTCCCGGGCACGAAGGTGACGGATGCCGTCGTCTGCACGCTCGCGGGCGGGGTGCCGTGCTGCGTCAGCGCGTGCGAGAGCGCCATGCTGAAGCACGACGAGTGCGCGGCGGCGATGAGCTCCTCGGGCGTCGTCACCGAGGCGGACCCCTCGCTGCGCGCCGTCCAGTCGACCGCGAACGGCCCCTGGTTCGAGCTCTCCAGCGCGATCTCGCCGGAGCCTTCGGTCAGACTGCCCTTCCACGACGTCGTGGCTTCGCTGGTGACGCTCATACCGACCTCCGGGGTTCTCGCGGTTGCCAGCCAGCCTAACCGTGCGTCTGCCGCGGCGGAACGTCCGAGGCGATGCGGGCGAGCTCGAGCTCCACGACGTCGCGGCTGGGGACGCCGCCGAAGCGGGCCTGGACCACGCCGTCCCGGTCGAGCACGAGCGTCGTCGGCGTCTGCAGCACGCGGAAGTGCCGGGCGATGTCGGGCCGATGCGTGAGGTCGACGTCGAGGTGCAGCACGCCCTCCTGACGGTCCGCCACGGACGACAGCGTGCGGTGCACGCCGGGGCAGCGGCCGCACAGCTCCGAACTGAACTGCAGCAGCGTCGCCCGGTCGCCGAGCCGCTCGGCGCCGAGGCGCTCCGGCTCGACGATCTCGTGCACCACGTGCCGCCGCGGACGCGACTGCTGCCAGCGCAGAAGGATGCCGGTGCCGACGGTGGCCGCGAGCAGCACGGTCAGGCCGACGAGGGCGCCCAGAATCGTCACAATCGACCATCGTATCGTCATGCGACCGAGCGCATCCCCCGCCGGGGCTGCGCGGGTATCGTGGCATGCGTGACCGCCGGCATCCCCACCCCGTACGAAGACCTGCTGCGCGACGTGCTGGCTCACGGCGCGCACAAGGACGACCGCACCGGCACCGGGACCACGAGCGTGTTCGGGCGGCAGCTGCGCTTCGACCTGTCCGAGGGGTTCCCGCTCATCACGACCAAGCGCGTGCACTTCAAGTCGATCGCGATCGAGCTGCTGTGGTTCCTGCGCGGAGAGTCGAACGTGGGGTGGCTGCGCGAGCACGGCGTCACGATCTGGGACGAGTGGGCGGATGCCGCGGGCGAGCTCGGCCCCGTCTACGGAGTGCAGTGGCGCTCGTGGCCGACGCCCGGCGGCGGCAGCATCGACCAGCTCTCGCAGGTCGTCGAGCAGATCCGCGTGAACCCCGACTCGCGCCGGCTCATCGTGTCGGCGTGGAACCCCGCCGACATCCCGGACATGGCGCTCGCCCCGTGTCACGCGCTGTTCCAGTTCTACGTCGCCGGCGGCCGGCTGTCGTGCCAGCTCTATCAGCGCAGCGCCGACCTCTTCCTCGGGGTGCCGTTCAACATCGCCTCGTACGCGCTGCTCACGCTCATGATCGCGCAGCAGACCGGGCTGGAGCCGGGCGACTTCGTGTGGACCGGCGGCGACTGCCACATCTACGACAACCACCGCGAGCAGGTGCGCGAGCAGCTGAGCCGCGACCCCTATCCCTCCCCGACGCTGCGGTTCGCGAGGCGCCCCGAGTCGATCTTCGACTACGAGTACGACGACTTCGTCGTGGAGGACTACCAGCACCACCCGGCGATCCGCGCCGCCGTCGCGGTATGACCGACGGCTCGCGCCCCCGCGTCGGGCTCGTCTGGGCCGAGGCGCACGGCGGCGTCATCGGCGCCGCCGGCGAGATACCGTGGCACGTGCCGGAGGACATGGCGCACTTCCGCGCCGTCACGACGGGCGCACCGGTGGTCATGGGGCGGCGCACGTGGGAGTCGTTCCCTGACCGGTTCCGGCCGCTTCCCGGCCGGCGCAACATCGTCGTGACGCGCGACGACGCGTGGTCGGCGGCCGGAGCCGAGCGCGCCGCCTCCGTGGATGCGGCGCTCGCCCTCGCGGCGGACGGTGCGCCGCAGACCGTGTGGGTGATCGGCGGGGGCCAGCTCTACCGCGCGGCGATCGACCGCGCCGACCTCCTCGTGGTCACCGAGCTCGACCTCGACGTCGCCGGCGACACCACCGCGCCGAGCACGCACGGTTGGCGCATCGCGGCGTCCGACCCGGGGGCCGGCTGGCACGCGTCGCGCACCGGCATCCGCTATCGGTTCCTC
>JASGDZ010000325.1:0-2706 GCA_047606835.1 Microbacterium sp.
GGCGGGCGCTGCCCGGCGCCGAGCGCGCGGCTGTGCTGCACCGGGCGGGCGAGCAGCTGGCCGCGCGGCGCGCCGACCTGCTGGAGATCATGGCCCACGAGGCGGGCAAGACGATCGCCGAGGGCGACCCCGAGGTCAGCGAGGCGATCGACTTCGCGCACTACTACGCGGAGCGCGCGAAGGACCTGGACGCCGTCGAGGGCGCCCGTTTCGTCCCGTCCCGCCTGACGGTCGTCACACCGCCGTGGAACTTCCCGGTCGCGATCCCCGCGGGCGGCGTGCTCGCCGGGCTCGCGGCGGGCTCGGGTGTGGTCATCAAGCCCGCCAAGCTCACGCAGCGGTGCGGCGCGGTGATGGTCGAGGCGCTGTGGGAGGCGGGCGTGCCGCGCGACCTCCTCGCCCTCGTCGACGTCGGCTCGCGCGAGCTCGGCGCGCGGCTGGTCGCGCAGCCCGCGGTGGACCGCGTCATCCTCACCGGCGCGTACGAGACGGCGGAGCTGTTCCGCTCCTTCCGCGCCGACCTGCCGCTGCTGGCCGAGACGAGCGGCAAGAACGCGATCGTCGTCACGCCGTCGGCCGACCTCGACCTCGCGGCATCCGATCTCGTCAAGAGCGCGTTCGGCCACGCCGGCCAGAAGTGCTCGGCGGCGTCGCTCGGCATCCTCGTCGGATCGGTCGCACGGTCGGAGCGGTTCCGCCGGCAGGTGGTGGATGCCGTCACGTCGCTGCGGGTGGGCTATCCGTGGGACCCGACGACGCAGCTGGGCCCGATCGTCGAGCCCGCGGGCGGCAAGCTCCTCGACGCGCTCACGCGCCTGGACAAGGGCGAGCGCTGGCTCGTCGAGCCCCAGCGCCTCGACGACAGCGGCAAGCTGTGGTCTCCGGGCGTGAAGGTCGGGGTCAAGCCCGGCTCGTACTTCCACCTGACGGAGTTCTTCGGTCCCGTGCTCGGGCTCATGGAGGCGAGCGATCTCGACGAGGCGATCGAGCTGCAGAACGCGGTCGACTACGGTCTCACGGCGGGACTGCACGCGCTCGACCCCGTCGAGCTGGAGACGTGGCTCGACCGCGTCGAGGCGGGCAACCTGTACGTCAACCGCGGCATCACGGGCGCCGTCGTGCAGCGTCAGCCCTTCGGAGGGTGGAAGCGCTCCGCCGTCGGAGCGGGCGCGAAGGCGGGCGGGCCGAACTACCTCTACGGCTTCGGTGAATGGCGCCCCGCCGCGATGCCCGACACGCTGCGCGGCGTGGCCCTGACGCCCGCGATCGAGGAGTACGTGCGGGCTGTTCGCGACGTGGTGGGCGCCGAGGAGCTCGACTGGCTCGCCGCCGCCGTGCTCTCGGACGAGAAGGCGTGGCGCGACGAGTTCGGCGTCGCCAAGGACGTCTCGCAGCTGGGCGTCGAGCGCAACGTCTTCCGCTACCGCCCGGTCCCCGTCGACGTGCGCGTCGTGGGCGAGGATGCCGTCAAGGGCCTGCGCGTCGCGGCCGCCGCACTGCGCAGCGGCTCGCCGGTCACGGTGTCGTCGCCGGACCCGTTCCCGCGCGCTGTCGCGGCGGTGCTCGCCGCGCACGGGGTCGACGTGCGGCGCGAGTCGGACAAGGCGTGGACGCGCCGCGTCGCGTCGGTCGCAGGTCCCCGGCGCGTGCGGCTCGTGGGCGGGGACGCCACGGCGCTGTGCGAGGCGCTCGGGGGCACGCCCGACGTCGCGATCTGGTCGCATCCGGTCACCGGTGCGGGCAGAGTGGAGCTGCTGCCCTTCGTGCGCGAGCAGTCGATCGCGATCACGAACCACCGATTCGGCAACCCGACCACGCTCTCGGAAGGACTCCTGACATGACCGCAGACCACGCCGCGCTCCCCGCGGTCGCCCTGCTCGGCGTCGGCGCGATGGGAGGCGCGATCCTGCGCGGCCTCCTCGACTCCGGCATCCGCATCCAGGGCGGCATCCGCATCTCGGACCAGTGGTCCGAGCGCGTGACCGAGCTGAGCCGGCATCCCGAGGTCACCGGGTTCGACGGTGCGGCCGACCCCGACGCCAACCGGCGCGCGGTCGACGGCGCGGGCGTGGTCATCGTGGCGGTGAAGCCGCATCAGCTGCGCGACCTCCTGACCGAGATCGGCGACGCGCTCGGCGATGCGGTGACGGTCATCTCGATCGCAGCCGGGGTGCCGACGTCGGTGCTGGAGGCGCACCTGCCCGAGCGGGTCGCGGTGGTGCGCGTCATGCCCAACTCGCCCGCCCGCGTGCGCGCCGGCGTCACCGGTATCGCACCCGGGGCCCGGGCCACCGAGCGCGACCTGGAGCGCGCCACCGCGCTGTTCGAGACGGTCGGCGAGGTGCTCGTCGTGCCGGAGGAGCGCATCGACGCCCTCACCAGCATCTCGGGCTCGGGACCGGCCTACGTCTTCCATTTCATCGAGCGCTTCACCGAGGCGGCCCGCGCCAGGGGGTTCTCCGACGAGGATGCCCGGCTGCTCGTCGAGGGCACCGTGCGCGGCGCCGTCGAGCTGCTGGCGGCGACGGGCGAGACCCCCGCCGCGCTGCGCGCGCAGGTCACGAGCCCCGGCGGCACGACGCAGGCGGCGCTCGAGGTGCTCGACGCCGCCGATGTCGGGTCGATCCTCGATGCCGCGACGCACGCCGCCGTCGTGCGCGCCGCGGAGCTCGCGTCCGGCTGAGCGCGGGCCCGGGCCCCGGCCCC
>JASGDZ010000326.1:0-11431 GCA_047606835.1 Microbacterium sp.
CTTCGCGATCGCGCTCCGCCCCGAGCAGGACCGCGACGCGCGCCGCGGCCACGTGCGGGCTCGCCTCGGGCAGCCCGTCCAGCGCGCGTGCGGCGGCCCGCTGGTCGCCCCCGGCCAGCCACGCGAGGGCGATGTGGCAGTGCAGGTGCTCGGTCGGGATGTTGTCGCCGACGCCGGGACGCGGGATCGACGACAGCTCCCGGGCGACGCGCTGCGCCTCCGCGGCCGCGCGACCGAGGCCGATCCCGCCGACGACGGCGGCGGCGGTGAGGAACGGCCAGTACTCGACCGTCTGCATGAACGGCTGGGCGGCGCGCAGGGTGTCGAGCGCGCCGGCGAAGTCGAGCAGGTCGAGCCGCGCATACGCCTCGGCGACCAGCCCCAGGCCGTTCATCGAGGTGTCGCGCAGCGCCCTGGGCCACGCGCCGCGATCGATCGCGGCGAGCAGCACACGCGAGCGCATCACGTCGCCGACGACCGCGCTCGCTCCCGCGGCGTAGACGAGGGAGTAGTTGCGTGCCGTCTGCGACGTGCACAGGGTCACCGAGCGGTCCATCGCGGCGAGCGCGTCGTCGATCCGCCCGCCGGCGAACAGCGAGTAGCTCAGCTGCCGCACGACCGTGCCGACGAGCTCGCCGTGGCGGGAGAGCACGTCGCGCGGAAGCTCTTCGGCCATGCGCACGGCGTCGAGCGCGGCATCCGCCGACTCCGCGAACCGGAGCATGAGCCGGAGGGTGACGGCGCGCATCCCGGCGAGCGCGAACGCGTCGACCTCCGGCTCGAGGTACGAGGGGCGAGCGGTCGACTCGAACGCGATCCGCAGCGCCGCGGGCGCCTCCAGCCGCAGGATCGGGTCGGGGAGCATCGACACCCCGCGTCCGAACGCGAGCATCGGATGCTCCGCCAGCACGCGTTCGGGCACGCGCTGCAACGGCCGCAGGAAGCGGGTCGTGATGTAGGTGTCGGGCCGGTTGACGATGAGCGGGACGAAGATCCGTTCGGCGAAGGCGTAGTCGCCCCCCTCGATGGCGACCATGAGCGCCTGATCGACCTCTTCGTTGTCGAACAGCCACTGCGCGGTCAGCGCGCACGAGCGCGCGAAGCGCTCGGCGTCGGCGGCGGCGCGAGCGCGGAACGTGTCGCGGATCGTCTCGACGTACTGGAACACGGGCCGCTCGCGCGCGTACGGGATCCAGCGTCCGAAGCCGTTGCGCTCGAGATAGGCGAACAGCCGAGCGGCGTCGGTGCTCTCGCTCAGGCGCTCCGCGAGCGCGACGTCGACGTACGGCGGCACGCTCGTGTCGGTCACGAACCGCACGGCGTCGGCATCGGGCAGCAGCGACTCCAGCTTCGAGGCCGCGACGGTGTCCCACTCCATCGAGCCCAGGCTCGGGATGCGGCCCAGCTGCGAGAGCGCGAGCACGACGGCGCGCACCGTGAGCGCGAAGCCGCGGGTGGCGGTGGCGATCGACTGAGCGAGGGTCGCGTCGGCGATCCCGGTGTGCACGAGCAGCAACGCGCCGATCTCGTCGGGCGTCAGCGACAGCTCGCCGAGGGTCACGACGCGCACGACCCCGTCCGGTGCGTCGATCTCGGTGAGCCCGGTCGCCGCTCTCGTGGTGACGATGATGCGCAGCTGCGGCACGGCGACGACCAGTCGCGCCAGGTCGTGGTCGATCTCGGCCATGACGTCGCCGAGGTGCTCGTAGGCGTCGAAGACGAGCACCACCGGGCCCGCGTCGGCCAGCAGCGCGCTCGCGAGGCGCACCGGGTCGACGGCGGCGGCGAGCTGGCGCGCCGTCCTCTCCGCGACCGCGGCGGAGAGCACGCCCATGCGCTGCGCACTGGCGGCGACGTGCTGCCAGAACATCTGCCGGCTCGTCGCCTCGTCGCTCAGCGAGATCCAGACGACGCGCGTCTCGTCCTGACGGCTCGCCCAGCTGCGCAGCAGCGTGGTCTTGCCGCTGCCGCTCGGCCCCTGCACGACGCACACGCGCACGAGCGGCGAGTCGAGCACGCGGTGCAGCCGCGGCCGCTCCACGATGCCGGCCACGGCCGCCGCTTCGGTGACCTCATCCAACACGCTCACACCTTCCCCAGCCGGAGCGAGAATGACGCCATCCTGCACTCGCCTTCATACCTACCACGACAGATCCGGTCCCGGAATGACCAGATGCGCGGCAGGTGAACTGAGCGCGGGCGTCAGGCGTCGCGCGTCGCCCTGCTGCGGCCGCCGCCGATGACGCGGCAGACGAGGTAGATCGCGAACGAGATCGTGGTGATGTAGGGGCTGACCGGGAGGGTCCCGGCGATCGCGAGCAGGATGCCGCCCACCGCGGAGACGACGCCGAACCCCGCGGCGAGCATCGGCACCGCGACAGGGCCGCTGGTCACGCGCATCGCCGCCGCGGCCGGAGTCACGAGCAGGGCCATGACCAGCAGGGCGCCGATGATGTGCACGGCCACCGCCACGACGAGGCCGAGCAGCACCATGAAGCCGAGCGAGATCGCGGTGGTCGGCACACCGCGCGCGGCGGCGGACTGCGGGTCGAGCGAGTCGAAGCGCAGCGGCCGCCAGATGAGCACGAGGCCGACGAGCACGATCGCCGAGATCGCGATGAGCCAGCCCAGCTGCGCGCTCTGCACCGACACGATCTGACCGGTGAGGAGGCTGAACCGGTTCGCGCTGCGCCCGCTGTAGAGGGAGAGGAACAGGATGCCGAGTCCCAGCCCGAACGGCATGAGCACGCCGATGACCGAGTTGCGGTCTCTCGCCCGCGCGCCGAGCAGGCCGATGACCGCGGCCGCGAGCAGCGAGCCGACGATCGACCCGGTGACGACGTCGAGCCCGACCAGCAGCGCGAACGCGGCGCCGGCGAAGGAGAGCTCGCTGATGCCGTGCACCGCGAAGGCCAGGTCGCGCTGCATGACGAACACGCCGACGAGCCCGCCGACGAGGCCCAGCACCGCGCCGGCGAGCACGGAGTTCCCCACGAGCGCGAGGATCTCGCCGTAGTGGGGGAGGCCACCGAACAGCGCGTCCCACACGTCCTGCCAGCTCATCCGGGCGCCTCGTCGTGATGGTGGTGGGCGGCGACCGCGTCGGGCGCGCCCACGACGACGAGCCGGTCGCCGGCGCGCAGCACGAACACCGGGGCTCCGTACAGCTCGGTGAGCACGCGCGAGGTCAGCACCTCGTCGGGCGTGCCGAGCGTGAAGCGCCCACCGGCCAGATAGAGGATGCGGTCGACCTTGCCGAGCACGGGGTTGATGTCGTGCGTCACCAGCAGCACCGCGGCACCCGTCTCGCGTCGGTGCCGGTCGATCAGCTCCACGATCGCCTGCTGGTTGGCGAGGTCGAGGCTCGTGAGCGGCTCGTCGCACAGCAGCAGCCGGGGTGAGTCGGCGAGCGCCTGGCCGGCCCGCAGCCGCTGCTGCTCGCCGCCGGAGAGCGTGCCGACGGGGCGCTCTGCGAACGACGCGGCGCCGACCGCGCCCACGAGCGCGTCGATGCGGGCCCGATCCCCACGCCGCGGGATCGGCGGGCCGAACCGGTGCCCGTCGACGCCGAGCCCGACGAGGTCGCGGCCGCGCAGCGCCGTGTCGCGCGGCAGCGGTCGCGCCTGCGGGATGTACCCGATCCGCCGGTTCCCGGGGCGGCGCACCTCCTCGCCGAGCGCGACGATGCGCCCCGCGCTGAGCCGCTCGAGTCCGAGGATCGCGCGCAGGAGGGTCGTCTTGCCCGATCCGCTCGGCCCGAGCACCGCGATGAGCTCGCCGGGGCGCACCTCAAGGTCGAGTCCGCTCCACAGCTCGCGGCCGCCGCGCCGCAGCGCAGCGGCCGCGATGATCAGCGGCGCGGGCTCGGTCACGAACCGAGCGCAGCGGCGAGCTGTGCCGTGTTGTCCTGCATCCATCCAAGATACGTCGTGCCCTCGGGGAGGATCTCCGAGAACTTCAGCACTGGAACGCCCGCATCCGTCGCCGTCTCCTCCACCTGGGTCGTCTCGGCGCCCGCCGCCTGCTCGTTGGTGATGAGCACCGCGACGGTCGGCACGAGCTGGAGGGCTTCGAGCAGCGTCGCCGGCGGGACGTCCTGTCCTTCCTCGACGGCCTCGCTGAAGTCTTCCGGCGTCACGTTCTCCAGCCCCGCCGCCTCGGTCAGATACAGCGGCAGCGGCTCGGTGACGAACACGGTCGCACCGGCGTGCGCGTCGGCGATGGCGGTCAGCGCATCCTCGACCCCCTGGACGCCGGTGGCGAAGTCGGCGGCGTTCTTCGCGAAGTCGTCGGCGTGGTCGGGGTCGAGCGTGCCGAGCTGCTGCGCGATCGCGTCGGCGACGAGCGCCATCGTCGCGGGGTCGTAGAAGACATGCTCGTTGAAGCCCTCGACCACCCCGTCGTCGTCGGCCTCGTCGTCGCCGGGCCAGGCCGACGAGAGCTCCACCGCCGTGACGACGGGCGCCGCCGACCCGGCCGCCTGAGCCATCGCGTCGAGGAAGGGGTCGAAGCCGCCGCCGTTCTCGACGAGCAGATCGGCGTCCTGCACGAGCAGCTGATCGCTCGCGCTCGCCTCGAACTCGTGCGGATCCTGGGCGGTCGACGCGATGATCGAGGAGACCTCGACGCGATCCCCGCCGACCTCTTCCACGATCTGCCCGTACACGTTCGTGGAGGCGACCACGTGCACGGTGTCGTCGGGGCTGGCCGAGCCGGCGCCCGCGCCCTCGCTCGTGCAGCCGGCGAGGAGAAGAACGGATGCCGCTGCCGCGGCCAGGGCGAGGGGGGCGTGTCTCATGCGCCCAATCTAACGCTACTGATAATCATTCTCAACTCTGCGCCGCGCGGCTCTCGGGATGCGTCGACGAGTCCCCCGAGATCGGGGATCCGCCCGAACTCGGAGGTTCTCGCGGCATCCGCCCGAATCTCGGCGGATCCCCGAGATTCGGCGGGCCGTCAGTCCAGCAGCAGCGCGGGCTCCTCGAGCACCGACGCGACGTCGGCGATGAAGCGCGACATCCCGTCTCCGTCGATCACCCGGTGGTCGAACGAGCCCGACACGGTGGTGACCCAGCGCGGGCGCACCTCGCCGTCGACGACCCACGGCTTCTGCCGGATCGTGCCCATCGCGACGATGCCCGACTCGCCCGGGTTGATGATCGGGGTGCCCGCGTCCATGCCGAAGACGCCGATGTTCGTGATCGTGATCGTGCCGCCGTGCTGATCGGCCGGGGTCGTCCTGCCCTCGCGCGCGGTGAGCGTCAGCCTCTCCAGCGCCTTGGCGAGCTCGCGCATGTTGAGGCTCTGCGCGTCCTTGATGTTCGGCACGAGCAGGCCACGCGGCGTCGCGGCGGCGATGCCGAGGTTGACGTAGTGGCGCACGCGGATCTCGGCCCCGTCCTCGGTCTCCACCCACGCGGCGCCGACCATCGGCGTGCGACGCACCGCCCAGATGACCGCGCGCGCCATGATCAGCAGCGGCGACACCTTGATGTCGGCGAAATCGGGCGAGGCCTTGAGCCGCTTGACGAGCTCCATCGTGCGGGTGGCGTCGACATCCGTCCACACCGACACGTGCGGCGCGCTGTACGCCGAACCGACCATCGCGTTCGCCGTCGCCCGGCGCACGCCCTTGACCGGGATCGTCTCGGTGCGCGGGTCGGCGCCCGCGAGGGTGGACGGCGCGGTCGCCTGCACCGGCGCGACGGCGGATGCCGCGACCTCCGGCGCGACCGGGATCGTCTCCTCGCGCACGCGGGGCCACTCCGGCGTCTCGATGTTGCGGAACACGCTCGCCTGCGACGCGTGGCCCATGACGTCGTCGCGGGTGACCTCTCCGGCCGGGCCGGTCGGCGTCACCGCCGCCAGGTCGACGCCCAGATCCCGCGCGAGCTTGCGGATCGGGGGCTTCGCGACGACGCCCACCGAGGATGCCACCGACCGCTGGGCGGGCGGGCGGCGCCGCGATTTCACGGGACCCGCCGTTCCGTAGCCGACGAGCACCGAGCCGCCGTCCTCGGGCTCGGGCGCCGGGGCGCCGTGCTCGCTGCGGCCGACCCGGGCATCCCCCGCGCCGGCCGCGGTGATCGTGATGATCGCCGCACCGACGTCGACGGTGTCGCCCTCCGCGGCGAGCAGCTCTCCGACGACGCCCTCGAACGGCGACGGCAGCTCGACGAGGGACTTCGCCGTCTCGATCTCGACGAGCACGTCGTTGACGGCGACCTCGTCGCCGGGCGCGACCCGCCACGCCACGATCTCGGCCTCCGTCAGGCCCTCGCCGACGTCGGGGAGGAGGAAGGTCTGCGTGCTCATGGGGTCATCCTTCAGTAGGCCAGCGCCCGATCGACGGCCTCGAGGATACGATCGGGGTCGGGCAGGTACACACCCTCGAGCTTCGCGGGCGGGAACGGCACATCGAAGCCCGACACGCGCAGCACCGGCGCCTGCAGCGCGTAGAACGCGCGCTCCATGACGGTCGCGGCGACCTCGGAGCCGAGGGACGTGAATCCGGGCGCCTCCTGCGCGTACACCATGCGCCCGGTGCGCCGCACCGAGTCGAGGATCGGGCCGTAGTCGACGGGCGAGAGCGACCGCAGGTCGATCACCTCGGCGGACACCCCCTCCGACTGCGCCAGCGCGGCGGCCTGGAGCAGCGTGGCCACCATCGCGCCGTGGCCGACGAGGGTGACATCCGTCCCCCTGCGCACCACCCGCGACGCGTGCAGCGGCAGAGCCCGCGCCGATGTGTCGACCTCGCCCTTGCTCCAGTACCGCGCCTTCGGCTCGAGGAAGATCACCGGGTCGGGAGACGCGATCGCGTCCTGGATCATCCAGTACGCGTCGTTCGGGGTCGACGGCGAGACGACCCGCAGCCCGGGCGTGTGCGTGAAGTACGCCTCGGGGCTCTCCTGGTGGTGCTCGACGGCGCCGATGTGACCGCCGTAGGGGATGCGGATCACGACCGGCATCCGCAGCGCGCCCTCGTGGCGGTTCGTCAGCTTGGCGAGCTGGGTCGTGATCTGGTCGAACCCCGGGAACACGAAGCCGTCGAACTGGATCTCGCACACGGGGCGGAACCCGCCCATCGCGAGCCCGATCGCGGTGCCGACGATGCCCGACTCCGCCAGCGGCGTGTCGAGCACGCGCCGCTCGCCGAACTCGGCGTGCAGCCCCTCGGTGATGCGGAAGACGCCGCCGAGCGGTCCGATGTCCTCGCCCATCAGCAGCACGCGGTCGCTCTCGGCCATGGCGCGGCGAAGCCCCGCGTTCAGCGCCCGGCTGAACGGCATCTCGGTCGCCGGCGACGTCACGACGCGCTCTCCCCGAACGAGGCCTCATACTCCGCGAGCCAGCGCCGCTCCTCCTCGACGAGCGGGTGCGCCTCGCTGTAGACGTGCGCGAACATCGAGTCGGCCTCGATCGTCCCCAGTGCGTTCGTGCGCTCGCGCGCGTCGTCGGCGACGGCCTGGGCCTCGGCCTCCACGTCGGCGAAGAAGGCGTCCGACGCGCCGCGGCCGCGCAGGAACGCGCGCATGCGCTCGATCGGGTCGCGCCTGGCCCACGCCTCCTCCTCGTGGGAGGTGCGGTACTTCGTGGGGTCGTCGCTCGTGGTGTGCGCCCCCATGCGATACGTCACCGCCTCGATCGCCCGCGGACCCCCGCCCGCGCGCGCCTCTTCGAGCGCCTGGCGCGTGACCGCCCAGCTGGCGAGCACGTCGTTGCCGTCGACCTGCACGCTCGGGATGCCGTACCCCTCGCCGCGCTGGTAGAGCGGCGCGCGGGTCTGCCGCGCGACCGGCACCGAGATGGCCCACTGGTTGTTCTGCAGGAAGAACACCTGGGGGGTCTGGTAGCTGGCGGCGAACACCATCGCCTCGTGCACGTCGCCCTGGCTGGAGGCTCCGTCTCCGTAGTACAGGATGACCGCCTCGTCGCGTTCGGGGTCGCCCGTGCCGCACTTGCCGTCGAAGACCATGCTCATCGCGTATCCGGTGGCGTGCAGGGTCTGCGACCCGAGCACGAGCGTGTAGAGGTGCGTATTGCCGTTCTTCGGGTCGAAGGGGTTCCAGCCGCCGTGCGTGAGGCCGCGCATGACGCGGATGATCTCCATCGGGTCGACCCCGCGGATGCGGCAGACCACGTGCTCGCGGTAGGAGGGGAACACGTGGTCCTGCGGCCTGGCGGCACGGGCGGAGCCGACCTGGGCGGCCTCCTGGCCGAGGCTCGGCGGCCACAGCGCGAGCTGGCCCTGACGCTGCAGGTTCGTCGCCTGCCGGTCGAACGAGCGGATGACGACCATGTCGCGGTAGAACTGCTCGCAGTCGGCGTCGGCGAGCGCCTCGATCGCGGCGAGGTACGGCTCCGCGGCCGGTGTCGGTGCGAACGTTCCGTCGTCCGCCAGCACGCGCACGAGCGCGGGCCCGGGCGCGGCGAGGGGATCTTCGAGCGCGGTCACCGTTCTACGCTAGCTCGCGCCCGGAGTGGCCTTCTGGAAGGGTTTCGACAATGGATGCCGCGACGGCTAGGACCTTCTCCACAGACTCCTCCTCGCCGACGGAGATGCGCACGCCCTCCCCGGCGAAGGGGCGGGCGATGAGCCCTGCCGCCTCGAAGGCGGCCGCGGCATCCAGCGCGTGCGCGCCGACGGCGAGCCAGACGAAGTTGCCCTGCGCGTCGGGCACGCGCCATCCCTGCCCGCGCAGCCCCGCCGCGAGCCGGTCCCGGCGCTCGGCGAGCGTGCGCACGCGTTCGCGGAGCGCCGGCTCCTCGTCCAGGCTCGCGAGGGCGGCCTCCTCCGCCTGCGCGGTGACCGACAGCGGGATGGCCGTGCTGCGCGCCGCGTCGAGGACGCGCGGGTGGCCGACGGCGTAGCCGACGCGCAGCCCTGCAAGCCCGAAGGCCTTGGAGAAGGTGCGCAGCACGACGACGTTGTCGCGGTCGCCGGCGGCCAGCACGCGCTCGCCGTCGACGGCGTCGGGGTCAGTGACGAACTCGGCGTACGCCTCGTCGAGGATCACCAGCACGTCGCCGGGCACGGCGGCCAGGAACGCGTCGAACTCGGCGGCGGTGACGATCGGCCCGGTGGGGTTGTTCGGGCTGCACACGAGCACCGCGCGGGTGCGGTCGGTCACCGCGGCGGCCATCGCGGCCAGGTCGTGCCGGGCGTCGGCCGTGAGCGGCACCTGCACCGGCGTCGCGCCCGCGACCAGCACGAGCCCCGGGTACGCCTCGAACGAGCGCCATGCGAAGACCACCTCGTCCCGCGGGCCGCACACGGCCAGCAGCAGCTGCGCGATGATCGACACGCTCCCCGCGCCGACGTGCACGGCGTCGACTTCGACCCCGAACCGGGCGGCGAGGGCCTCGCGCAGGCGGGTGGCCGCGGCATCCGGGTAGCGGTTGACGTCGACGCGCGCGCGCAGCCGCTCAACCACGCCGGGAAGCGGGTCGAACGGGTTCTCGTTGCTGGAGAGCTTGAACGCGTCGGCACCCGCCTGCCTGCCCTGCCGGTACGGCGGCAGGGCGGCGATCTCGGGGCGGACGCGGACGGGGATGTCGCAGGTCACGGGTCGAGTCTACGGAGCGGGATGCGGCGCGAGATGACTCGCCAGGACCGCAGCCGCGCGTTCCAGCTCGATGCGCCCCTGGGCGATCCCGATGACGAGATCGAACCCCTCATCCGTCGTCATGTCGTGCCGGAGCCCGTTGAGCCACAGGAACGTGACGCACAGCGTCCACCCGCTGCGCTTGTTGCCGTCGACGAACGGATGGTTCCGAACGACGCTCTCCAACAGCGCGGCAGCCTTCAGCGCGATCGACGGGTAGGCGTCCTCGCCGAACAGCGTCGTCGCCGGTCGCGCGAGCGCGGATGCGAGCAGACCCGCGTCGCGGATGTGAAATCCCAGGCGACGCGTGATCTGGAGCGCGTCGTCGAGGGTGAGGAACTCCGTCACGCGTCTTCGAGCCGTTGGAGGAGTTCGCCGTCATGGCTGAGCACGAAGTCGAGCGCCTCATCGACCGCCGCACGCCGATCACGACGGGCGACGAGCATGGTGACCCCCTGTAGCACCAGGGCGTGCTTCGAGACGTGCTCCGCCTCGGCGATCGCCTCGAGCCGGCGATCGAGCTCCTCGGGAAGTCGCAGTGTCATTGCCATCTCCTCACTCTAGATTGGTGTCATTCTGGTATCAAGCACATCTCGGGCCGCTCTGACCGCGCAGCGTGCGACACTGGCACGCATGGGCTTCCTCATCCGCGCCGTCGTCAACGCGTTCGCGATCTGGGTCGTCACCCTCATCCCGGCGCTGCTGGTCTCGGTCATCCCGTTCCCGCCGGGCGAGACGCTGCAGCTCGTGCTCACGCTGCTGCTCGTGGCGGCGATCTTCGCCCTCGTGAACACCGTGATCGGCACGGTCGTCAAGCTCCTCGCCTTCCCGCTCTACATCCTCACGCTCGGGCTCATCTCGCTCGTGATCAACGGCTTCCTGCTGTGGCTCACCGCGTGGCTCACGCACTGGTGGAACTGGGGCCTGCGCGTCGAGGACTTCTGGTGGGGCGTCGTGGCGGCGCTCCTCATCTCCCTGATCAACTGGGTGTTCGGCATCATCCTGCGTCCGCAGCGCCGCCGCCGCGACCGCTGACTCATCGCCCACGGGTCGCCGCATACTCCGTCGCCTCCACCGAGACGGCCTCCGACAGCCCGGCGAGCGACCGCTCCAGCGCCTGCACCCGCGGATCGCCGGTGTCGGCCACGCGGGCGGCGGTCTCGACGTACGCGTCGAGCCGGTGCGCCGGGATCGTGGCGTCGTGCACGCCGGTCGCCGGGTCGAACGAGGTCTCGGCGACGAAGCTGCCGGCGGCGCCGACCGATCCCCCCTGACCGCCGGCGGCAAGCGCCGCGACCGGGTCGTCGGTGTGACGGATGCTGGCGCTCACCGTGCCCGCACCGGCATCCGCCTCCACCGGCGACCCGAACGACACCAGAGTCGCGACGTCGAACTCGCCCTCCAGCGCGAGGTGCGCGGTGATCATGCCGCCCTGCGAGAAGCCGAAGGCGTGCACGACGTCGCCCCGGCCCGCCCCTGCGGCGTGCAGCGCCTCCACCGTGGCCGCGTACGAGGCGGAGGTCTCGCCGCGGTACAGCTGCACGTTCGACTCGTTGTCCCACGGGTCGTCGCCGCCGAACGCCATCGACTGCATGCCCGCCACGTACACCGCGAACTGGCGCGACCCGTCGCGCATCGTGTACTTCTCCACGCGCACGCGCGCGGCGCCGCCCCCCGGGATCCGTGCGGCCCCGCCCGCCAGCGTGAGCGGAGCCGCGGGCGACGATGCGGATGCGGCCGCCACCGGGCTCACCCGCACGGGCGGCGCCGCCCCCGTGAGCCGTGCGTCCGGCCCGAGCCGGCCGGCGCCGACCGCACCGGCC
>JASGDZ010000327.1:0-2663 GCA_047606835.1 Microbacterium sp.
TCCGCGTCGAGCACGGCTCCGCCGCCGAGCGCGACCACGCCGCCACCGGCGAGCGCGCGGCGCACCGCGTCGCGCTCCAGGCGGCGGAAGTGCTCTTCTCCGTGTCGCTCGAAGATCGCGGAGATCGGTCCGTGCTCGGCGGCGACGGTCTTGTCGGTGTCGGTGAAGGGCAGTCCGAGGCGCTTCGCGACCCGTCGACCCACGCTCGTCTTGCCGGCTCCCATCGGGCCGACGAGCACGATCGCCGGGCCGGGCGCGGGCTCAGCCGAGGTCATGCGGAAGGAGCGCCGCCTGAGAGGCCGGCGTCGTGCGCAGCGTCTCGGGGATGGCGGCGAGATACGACTCGAGGTTGCGGCGCGTCTCGGCGACGCTGTCGCCGCCGAACTTCTCCAGCGCCGTCTCGGCGAGGACGATCGCGACCATCGCCTCGGCGACGACGCCGGCCGCGGGCACCGCGCACACGTCGGAGCGCTGGTGGTGCGCCGAGGCGCTGTCTCCGGTGGCGACGTCGACGGTGCGCAGCGCGTGCGGCACGGTCGCGATGGGCTTCATGCCTGCACGCACCCGCAGCACGGTGCCCGTCGACATCCCGCCCTCCGTGCCGCCGGCCCTGTCGGAGCCGCGCGCGATGCCGGCCCCGGTCGCGAACAGCTCGTCGTGGGCGGCCGAGCCCCGCCGGCGGGTGGTCTCGAAGCCGTCGCCGACCTCGACGCCCTTGATGGCCTGGATGCTCATCAGGGCCTGCGCCAGCTTCCCGTCCAGGCGCCGGTCCCAGTGCACGTGCGAGCCGAGCCCCGGCGGCAGCCCGTAGGCGAGCACCTCGACGATTCCGCCGAGCGTGTCGCCGTCCCTGCGGGCGGCGTCGACCTCGGCGACCATGAGCGCCGACGTGACCGGGTCGAGGCAGCGCGCGTCGTCGGCGTCGAGCGTGTCGACGTCGTCGGGGGTCGGCAGCGGTGCGTCGTCGGGCACGCGGACCGGTCCGATCGAGAGCGTGTGGCTGACGAGGCGGATGCCGAGCTCGCCGAGAAAGGCCCTGGCCAACGCCCCCAGCGCGACGCGGGCGGCGGTCTCGCGGGCGCTCGCCCGCTCCAGGATGGGCCGCGCCTCGTCGAAGCCGTACTTCTGCATGCCGACGAGGTCGGCGTGACCAGGCCGCGGGCGCGTGAGCGCCGCGCCGCGTCCGCGCGAGCGGTCCGTCAGCTCGACGGGCTCGGCGCTCATCACCTCGACCCACTTGGGCCACTCGGTGTTGCCGATGCGCAGCGCGATCGGGCTGCCGAGGGACAGCCCGTGACGCACCCCGGCGGAGATGGTGAGCTCGTCCTGCTCGAACTTCATGCGCGAGCCGCGGCCGACGCCGAGCTTGCGGCGCGCGAGGTCGGCCTGGATCGCGGCGGGCGAGACGGGCACGCCGGCCGGCAGACCCTCCATGACGGCGATGAGCTCGGGGCCGTGCGATTCCCCGGCGGTGAGCACACGAAGCATCCGCCCATTCTCCCACGCGCCGCCGGGCGCGGCGCTCACGCGAGGGCGGCGCGCATCGCCGCCACGACAGCGGCTTCGCCAGGCAGCGGGTCGCCGACGTCGCCACGGAACGCGCGCACCTGCAGGGTCGCCTGGTGCAGCAGCATGCCCAGCCCGTTCACGGCGCGGCCCCCCGCGCGCTGCCACGCATCGGCGAGGCGCGTGGGCCAGTGGCCGTAGACCACGTCGTACAGCAGTCCGCCCCCGGCGGCGAGCGACCGGGCCGCCGTGTCCGGCAGGTCGACACCGCCCGGGAGCGTCGCGAGGGTCAGCGGCACGGGACCGTGCGCGGCGTCGAAGGGCACGGCCACGACGACGACGCCGAGCCGTTCCCCCACCCTGTGCAAGGGCGCGACGGCCTCGGGTCGTCGCGCGACGACCTCGATGCGGTGCGCGCCGAGCTCGGCGAGCGCGACGACGGCAGAGGTCGCGGTCGCACCGGCCCCCACGATGCGGGCGGCCTCGAGCCCCGCCACGCCGTGCTCGCCGAGATCGCGCACGAGCCCGCCGACGTCGGTGTTGAGGCCGAGGACGCCCGCCTGCGCGTCCAGCACGAGCGTGTTGACGGCACCCGTCAGCTCGGCGTGCCGATCGCGTCGTGCGGCAGCGGCGAACGCAGCCGCCTTGAGCGGATACGTCAGCGAGAGCCCGCGGTACGACGCGTCCAGCCCGGCGAGCTCGGCGTCGAAGTCGGCCGCCGGCACGCGGCGCCGGCCGTACTCCCAGGGCAGGCCCAGTGCCGCGTAGGCGGCGGCGTGCAGCTGCGGCGACAAGCTGTGTGCGATCGGGTCGCCCCACACCTCGAGCCGGCGCTCACGCGCAGTAGGCGGCATTTTCCTCGCTCGCAGCGCACCAGTCCTGCATCTCCTGAACGGCGGCCAGGTGCTCCTCATACGTGGTCGAGAACACGGTCTCGCCGGTCTTGAGGTTCACGGCCACGAAGTACAGCCACGAGCCGTCTGCCGGGTTCATCGCCGCCGAGATGGCGTCCTCGCCGGGAAGGCTGATAGGGCCGGGCGGGAGGCCTTCGTGCACGTAGGTGTTGTAGATGTTGTCCGCGTCGGCGCGCTGCTCCTCGGTCGTCCACACCGTGCCCTCCAGGCCCGCGCCGTAGGCGACGGTCGCGTCGGACTGCA
>JASGDZ010000328.1:0-7527 GCA_047606835.1 Microbacterium sp.
CGCGGGCGCCCCGCCCGGGTCAGGCCCCGCCCGGGTCAGGCCGCGACCGCGGCGCGCTCGCGCGCCGCGAGCACCTTGGCGTCGCGCGTCTTGACGTCCTTCTCGTTCTCGCGGAACAGCGAATACAACGGAGCCGCCACGAACAACGTCGAGTAGGCCGCGACGATGATGCCCACGAAGATCGACAGCGAGATGTCGCTGAGGGTCTCCGCCCCGAGCCAGATCGCGCCGATGAACAGGATGGCGCCCACGGGCAGCGCCGCCACGACGGTCGTGTTGATCGACCGCACGAGCGTCTGGTTCACCGCGAGGTTCACCGACTCGCCGAACAGGCGACCCGACTTCTCGCCGTCTTCCCTCGTGTTCTCACGGATCTTGTCGAACACGACGGTCGTGTCGTAGAGCGAGTAGGCGAGGATCGTCAGGAAGCCGATGACGGCCGCCGGGGAGATCTCGAAGCCGGCCAGCGCGTAGATGCCGATCGTGATCACGAGCACGTCCACGAGGCCGAGGATCGCCGCGGCGGACATCTTCCAGGTGCGGAAGTACAGCGCCAGGATGAGGAAGGTCAGGGCGAGGAAGATCGCGAGCCCCCACAGCGACTGGCGGGTGACATCCGCTCCCCAGCTCGGGCCGATGAACGACGAGGTCACCTCCTCCACGTCGACGCCGTAGGCGTCGGCGAGGGACTGTCGCACCAGCTGCGTCTGGTCCGAGGACATCTGGTCGGTCTGCACGCGCACGGCGCTGTCGCCGACGGTGGTCACCTTCGTGTGGGCTCCGGCGACGACCTCTTCCACAGCCGGCGCGGCGAGCGACTGGTCGGGGTTGCTCAGCCCAGAGACGGTGAACTGCGACCCTCCGGTGAACTCGATCGAGAACTGGATGGGGCGGAAGAACGGCACGAGCGCCGCGCCCACGACGAGCGCGATCGCGATCGCGAACCACACCCGCCGGCGGCCGACGAAGGGGAAGGAGACCTTGCCGGTGTAGAGGTCGTTGCCGAAGCGGCTCATGACGCCCATCAGTCGTCGCCCTCCTTCGTGGACTCGGGTCTGGTCGCGGGGTTCGCGCCCGACGAGGAGGCGGATGCCGCCAGCTCGGCCTGCTTGCGCTCCGCGATCGTCTGGCGGCGCTCCGCCTCGCCGCGCGACCTGGCGGTGCGGCGGGCCGCCTGGCCCTTGGCGCCCTCTGCGGCCGGCGCACGGAACTGCGCCCGGCCGCGATAGACCGCCCCGAGCGCCTCCGGGTCCATGCCGGAGAGAGGATGTCCGGCGCCGAAGAACCTCGTGCGCGCGAGCAGCTGCATCACGGGATGCGTGAACACGACGAAGATCAGCACGTCGATGACCGTCGTGAGGCCGAGGGTGAACGCGAAGCCCTTCACCGTGGCGTCGGCGAGGATGTAGAGCACGACGGCGGCGAGCACGTTGATCGACTTCGAGATGTAGATCGTGCGCTTCGCGCGACCCCAGCCGTCCTCGACGGCGCCCGTGATCGACTTGCCGTCGCGCAGCTCGTCTCGTATTCGCTCGAAGTAGACGATGAACGAGTCGGCGGTGAAGCCGATGGAGACGATGAGGCCCGCGACGCCGGCCAGCGAGAGCCGGAAGCCCATGCGCCACGCGAGGATGCAGATCGCGAGGTAGGTGATGACCGCCATCACGACGAGGGACGCGATGATCACGAAGCCGAGGGCGCGATACGTGAACAGCGAGTAGACCGCGACGAGCGCGAGGCCGATGAGGCCGGCGATGAGACCGATCTGCAGCTGCTGCGAGCCGAGGGTCGCCGAGATCGTGTCGGAGGAGACGACGGTGAAGCTCAACGGCAGCGCGCCGTACTTCAGCTGGTCGGCCAGCGTCTTCGCGCTCGCCTGCGTGAAGGAGCCCGAGATCGAAGGGTTGCCGTCGGTGATCTGGGCGTTCATGCTCGGCGCGGAGATGACCGCGCCGTCGAGCACGAACGCGAACTGGTTGCGCGGGGAATCCAGCCCGTACAGGCGGATGCTGACCGCCGCGAACGCCGTGGTGCCCTCGTCGTCGAAGTCGAGCTGCACCTCCCACTGGCCGGTCTGGCTGTTCAGGCCGAAGGTGGCGTCGTCGATCGACGAGCCGTCGAGCTCGACGGGACCGAGGATGTACTTGACCGCTCCGTCGGCATCGCACGTGATGAGCGGCTCGTCCGTCGGCGCGTTGGCCGGGTCGTTCGCGGCGTCGTCGCAGTCGTAGGCGAGGAACTCGGCATACAGCTTGTCGGTGATCCAGTTCAGGTCGCTGCCGTCGGTCGGAGAGGCCGTCGGCGTCGCGGCGAGAGTCGGATCGGGGGTCGGATAGGGCGTCGCATTGCCGTCGTCTCCGACGTACGTGTTGGCCGGCTCCCCGGTGTACAGCACGGAGCGCAGCTGCAGCTGGGCGGACGCCTCGATGCGCTTGCGGGTCTCCTCGTCGGCCTGCCCGGGGATCTGCACGACGATCTGGTTGCCGGCCTGCGTGGTGATATCGGATTCTCCGACGCCGGAGGCATCCACCCGCTGGCGGATGATGGTCGCGGCCTGGCTCATCTGGTCGGTGGTCGGCTCGCTGCCGTCGGGGGTGCTCGCCTGCAGGATGATCTGCGTGCCGCCCTGCAGGTCGAGCGCGAGCTCAGGCGTCCACGAGCTCTTCGTGAACACGTAGACGCCGAGCGCATTGATGCCCGCGAGGGCCCCGATGATGATCAGCAGTCCGAGCAGGGCACGCCACGCATGCCGGACAGGAGTCGATGAAGCCACGAACGGTCGCTTTCTTGGTGCGCGCCCGGGAAGCGGGCGCGGCGGTCAGTCCTCGGTCTTGTCCTTGGCGGCCTCGTCGCCCGTGCTCAGCCGTGCCGCGGTCTCCTCGGGCGTCTCGATGTGCGGCGCGGCGGAAACGGGCGTCGTGTAGCCCTCCGCGACATCGGCCTGGTATTCGGCCTGGTGCTCCTCCGCGGCGAAGAAGTCCTCCTCGCTGACCGCGTCGGACGCCGTCACGATGCGCAGGATCGCCTGGCTGTGCACCTTGATCTGCACGCCCGGCGCGATCTCGACGACGGCCGGCTGATCGAGGTTGACCGAGTCGTACGACACGATCGTGCCGTAGAGCCCGCCCTGCAGCAGCACCTCGGCGCCCGGCACGGTCTGCTTGGCCTTCTCCTCCTGCTCCGCCTTCAGCTTCTGCGTGCGGCGCCGCGAGCTCCAGAACATGAACACGACGAGAACGAGAAGAACGATGATGAGGCCGTACTGGCTGAAGAAGCCGTCCATGCGGAGGTCGAGACCTTTCGAAAGGGGCGCACGCCGATGCCGCGCTGCCTGAAGGGATGAGGGCGAGAAGCCCCTACGGATTATAGGTCATCGAATCGGAGGGCGTTCTCTGCCCGCGGGATCCCGAGGTGCGCGTACGCGGCGGGCGTGGCGATGCGGCCGCGCGGCGTGCGGCCGATGAAGCCGATGCGCACGAGGTACGGCTCGACGACGCTCTCGACCGTCTCCGCCTCCTCCCCCACGGTGACCGACAGCGTCGACAGCCCCACCGGGCCGCCGCCGAACCGGTGCACGAGGGCGTCGAGCACCGCACGGTCGAGGCGGTCGAGCCCGATCGCGTCGACGTCGTACAGCTCCAGCGCGGCACGGACCGCCTGCGTGTCGGCCGGGCCGCCGTGCACGAGCACGAAGTCGCGCACGCGGCGCAGCAGCCGGTTGGCGATGCGCGGGGTGCCGCGCGACCGGCGAGCGATCTCCAGGCGGGCCTCGGCGGGGATGTCGATGCCGAGCATCGTCGCCGAACGGGCGACGACGCGCTCCAGGTCGGTCGCGTCGTAGTACTCGAGGTGAGCGGTGAAGCCGAAGCGATCGCGCAGCGGGTTGGGCAGCAGTCCCGAGCGCGTCGTGGCGCCCACGAGCGTGAAAGGCGCCAGGTCGAGCGGGATGCTCGTGGCCCCCGCGCCCTTGCCGACCATGATGTCGATGCGGAAGTCCTCCATCGCGAGGTAGAGCATCTCCTCCGCCGAGCGCGCCATGCGGTGCACCTCGTCGATGAACAGCACCTCGCCCGGGGTGAGGCTCGAAAGCAGCGCGGCGAGATCGCCCGCATGCTGGATGGCGGGGCCGCTCGACAGCCGGAGCGGCCGCGCGCTCTCGTGCGCCACGATCATCGCGAGGGTCGTCTTGCCCAGTCCGGGAGGCCCGGAGAGGAGGATGTGGTCGGCGGGTCGCTGCTGCATCCGCGCGGCCTCCAGCAGCAGGTGCAGCTGGCCGCGCACCTTGGGCTGACCGATGAACTCGCCGAGCGACAGCGGTCGCAGAGCGCCCTCGATCGCCAGCTCCGCCTCGTCGATCGGCTCGGCGTCGTCGTGGATGTCGCCGAGCCCGTCAGCCACGAGAGACCTCCGCCGTGCGGGCGGGGCCGAGCGCGGCGAGCGCGAGGCGCAGCAGCGCGCTCACCGACGCGCGGTCGGCCTCGGACGCCTCGGCGGCCACGCCGCCGAGCACCTCGGCCGCCGTGCGCTCGTTCCAGCCGAGCCCGACGAGGGCCTCGGTCACCTGTGCGACGACCTGCGCCGACGCCGGCGCGGCATCCGTCCCGCTCGACGCAGCGGTCGCCGGCGGGGAGAGCTTTCCGGTCAGGTGCACGACGATGAGCTTCGCGGTCTTCGGGCCGATGCCCGACACCCGGCGAAACGGCGCGTCGTCGTCGGCGGCGACGGCCTCGGCGATGGCCCCGACGCTCAGCGCCGACAGCACGCCGAGCGCGGACTTCGGCCCCACCCCCGGCACCCCGAGCAGCTGCACGAACACGGTCAGCTCGTCGCGCGTCTCGAAGCCGAAGAGCGCGAGTGCGTCCTCCCGGACGACGAGATGCGTGTGCAGGCTCAGCTCGGCGCCGGCGTGAGCGGTGCGCGCCACCTGCGGGGCGACCGCCACCGAGAGTCCGACTCCGCCGACCTCGATCACGAGGGCGTCGGCGTCGGCGTGGAGAACGGTTCCGCGCAGCGACGAGATCATGGCACGAGCCTAGACGGGACTTCGGACGTTTGTTCGAGCGACACGCGAGCCGATGAGGATGTCAGCGCCGCGCGACGCGCTCCGCCTCGGCCCACGCGCGCTGCGCGGGGGTGAGCGAGCCCTGGCCCGAAGCCGTCGGCGCCTGGCCGCGCCACGCATGGCACAGCGCGAGCGCGAGCGCGTCCGCGGCATCCGCCGGCTTCGGCAGCTCCTCGAGCCGCAGGATGCGCGCCACCATCGTCTGCACCTGGCGCTTGTCGGCGGAGCCGTAGCCGGTGATCGCGGCCTTCACCTCGGTGGGCGTGTGCAGCGCCGCCGGAAGGCCCCGCTCCGCGGCGAGCAGCAGCGCGACCCCGCTGGCCTGAGCGGTGCCCATCACGGTGTGCCGGTTCTGCTGCGCGAAGACCCGTTCCACCGCGACCACGTGCGGGGCGTGTTCGTCGAGGATCGCCCGGATGCCGCGCGCCACCGCCGCGAGCCGGCTCTCGATGGGCGCCTCCGGCGCGGAGCGCACGACCCCGACGTGCACGAGCGTCGCGGAGCGGTCGGGCGCGACATCCACGATCCCGACGCCGCAGCGGGTCAGCCCGGGGTCGATGCCGAGCACGCGCAGACGACGGGATGCCACGCGTCCACGCTAGGCGGAGGCGCGGCTCGCGGCGCTGAGACACTCCGCGTCCCACGGCCCCGGTCCTCGAGCGGGCCGCAACCGCCCGGTCGTTGAGCGAGGCACCGAGACGAAACGCGCAGAGCCGTCAGTCGTCGGCTTCGAGCTCTGCCTGCACGTCGGGGGCGAGGTCGAAGTTGCTGAAGACGTTCTGCACGTCGTCGCTGTCTTCGAGCGCGTCGATGAGGCGGAACACCTTGCGCGCCGTGTCGGCGTCGACCTCGACCTTCAGAGACGGGACGAACTCCACGTCGGCCGACTCGTAGTCGAGCCCCGCCTCCTGCAGCGCCTTGCGCACCGGCACGAGGTCGGATGCGTCGGTGACGACCTCGAACCCCTGGGCGTGCGGTTCGATCTCCTCCGCGCCCGCCTCCAGCGCCGCGAGCATGACGTCGTCCTCCGTGGTGCCTTCGCCGGAGACGACGATGACGCCCTTGCGGTGGAAGTTGTAGGCGACCGAGCCGGGGTCGGCGAGCGTGCCGCCGTTGCGCGAGAGCGCCGTGCGCACCTCGGCGGCGGCCCGGTTCTTGTTGTCGGTGAGGCACTCGATCATGAGCGCGACGCCGCCCGGGCCGTACCCCTCGTACATGATCGTGGTGTACTCGACCGCCTCGCCGCCGATTCCCGCGCCGCGCTTGATCGCGCGGTCGATGTTGTCGTTCGGCACCGACGTCTTCTTCGCCTTCTGCACGGCGTCGTACAGGGTCGGGTTGCCGTTCAGGTCTGCGCCGCCGAGCTTGGCGGCGACCTCGATGTTCTTGATGAGCTTGGCGAACGACTTGGCGCGGCGCGCGTCGATGACGGCCTTCTTGTGCTTCGTCGTCGCCCACTTGGAGTGGCCGGACATGGGCTCCAGTTTAGGGTGTGGGCCTCACCGCGCGGTGCCGACGCCACCCCGCGGCACCCCCGCAGCCCGGTGACACAGCTCGTTGCGCGACAGACGCGGCCGCGTGTGACGCGCAACGAGCTGTCTCGGCGCGGCGGTCGGCGTCGGGGAGCCGAGCGAGGTCGCGGACCGCGGCGCCGAGCGCGTCGTCATCGCGACGCCACGAGCTCGAGGAGCCGCTCGTGGAAGCGCTGCTCCCCCGCCACCTCGGGGTGGAAGGCCGTCGCCAGCACGGCGCCCTGTTGCACGGCGACGACGCGGCCGTCCTGCAGCCGTGCGAGCACCTCCACGCCGTCGCCGACCTGCTCGACGAGCGGGGCGCGGATGAACACCGCGTGCACGGGCGGCTCCCCGAGGGCGGGGACGTCGAGGTCGGTCTCGAACGAGTCGACCTGGCTGCCGAACGCGTTGCGGCGCACCGTGACATCCAGCCCGCCGAAGCTCTCCTGGCCTTCGATGCCGTCGGCGATCCGGTCGGCGAGCAGGATCATGCCCGCGCACGTGCCGTACACCGGCATCCCGCTGGCGATGGCGTCGCGCACCGGCTGCTGCATCCCGAACGCGCGGGCGAGCTTGTCGATCACGCTGGACTCGCCGCCAGGGATCACGAGCCCGTCGACGGATGCCAGCTCGAACGGCCGGCGGACGAGCTCGACGTCGGCGCCGAGCCCCGTGAGCACGCGCACGTGCTCGCGCACGTCGCCCTGGATGGCGAGGACGCCGATCCGGGTCATGTCACAGCGCCGCAGCCGCGGTGGATCGACATCACCAGCCGCGCTCGGCGAGCCGGTGCGGTGCGGGTAGGTCGGCCACGTTGATGCCCACCATCGCCTCGCCCAGGCCCCGCGACACCTCGGCGACGACCTTGGCGTCGTCGTAGAACGTCGTGGCCTTCACGATCGCCGCCGCGCGCTCGGCCGGGTTGCCCGATTTGAAGATGCCCGAGCCGAC
>JASGDZ010000329.1:0-3222 GCA_047606835.1 Microbacterium sp.
CTCCGCTCGTGCGGACTCAGGCCAGCGCCGGCGTGTCCCACAGGTTCAGCGACACGCCGATGTCCTCTGCGACGGCGCGCCGGTACAGCACCGTCGCCCACGCGACATCCTCCACCGGCATCCCGCCGACCGACATCAGGATGATCTCCTCGTCGTCGACGCGCCCCGGCGTGGCGCCGGCGACGATGGCGGTGAGGTCGCCGATGTCCTCCTGGCGCAGCTGGCCGTCGTGGAGCATGTCCATGAAGCGTGCGCCGATCATCGGCACGGTGTGGTGCAGCGGGTAGGGGATCTCCTCGGCCCACGCCTCGTACAGTCCGATGCTGTCGACCGCCTTGCGCGCCGCCGGTCCCGCCAGCTCGTCGTCGATCTGGCACAGCGCGGGCATCGCGAGGAACGCGCCGGGCTTGACCCACTCGTGCCGGACCGTGGGGTACGTGCTCGGATCGCCGCTCGGACCCGACGCGCAGAACGTCACGATGTCGCTGTCGCGCACCGCCTCCTCGATCGTCTCCACGGGGGTCACGTGCGCGATCTGCGGGAACTCCTGCGCGATCCAGTCGAGGAACCTCTGCGTGCTCTGCGCGCCGCGCCCCTTGACCTTCACGGCGTCGATGCCGGGGCGCGCGGCGACGATCGCCGCGAGCGTCGTGCGGGCCATGACCCCGGGACCGACGACGCCGACGACGCGGGCGTCCGCGCGGGCGAGGTGGCGCGCGCCGACGCCGGAGATGGCCCCGGTGCGGTACGCGGACAGCAGGTTTGCCGACATCAGCGCGAGCGGCGCGCCGGTGTCGGTGTCGTTGAGCATGAACATCAGGATCGAGCGGGGCAGCCCCCGCTCGCGGTTGGCGATGTTCGAGCCGTACCACTTGCACCCGGTCGTCCCGAACGAGCCGCCGAGGTACGCGGGCATCGCCATGAACCGCCGATCGGGCGTCGGCTCCGGCATGCCGGGGAACGGCGAGTCCGCCGGGAACGTGACCATCGCGCCGTGCGAGTCGGCGTTCGACCCCGCCATGCGGTAGTCGCCGGCGTGCAGGAGCGCGAAGGTCTCCTCCATCGCGTCCACGCACGCGGGCATGTCGGTCACGCCGGCGCGGATCATGTCCGGCTCGGACAGGTAGCGGAAGTCGATCCGCGTCGACGGCTCGGTCATGCTCGTGCCTCTCGTCTCAGTGCTCACAGGCGCAGGCGTCGCCCGAGCCGCATCCGTCGCCCTCGCGTCCTTTCGCGTGGGCCTGCGACGACTCGGGGACGTCCATCGCGGGGTTCACGTCGAGGAACCCGTACGGCTTGAACCAGAAGCCCGCGTAGTCGACCGGCATGATCGGCCAGTCCTCCGGACGCGGGATGTGCGTGAGGCCGAACGTGTGCCACAGCACGATGTCCTCGCCGTCGATCGAGCGGTCGTGCGCCGTGTAGGCGGGAAGGCCGCCGCCGCCGGAGTGCGCGTTGGGGTAGCGACCGCCCGGCCAGCGTTCGTCGTGGGCGTGGCGCGTGCCCCACAGGTGCTTCGTCGTGAACGTCGCGCGCGCGGCCACCGTCGAGCCGGGGTCGGCCATCAGCAGCGCCGTCGGCGAGGGGATCAGGTGATACGCGGTCGGCTTGCCGAGGCGGTTCGTCTTCGACGCCGACTGCACCTCCCACACGCGGGCGACCGACGTGTCGGCCTCCCGCTGCGCCTCGCGCTCGGTGCGCAGCGGACGGGACGACCACGTGAACGCGTTGCCGAACGGGTTGAGCGGGCCCATCGGGATGCGCGCGGCGTCGACCTCGAAGAGCCGGTTGTCCTCGCCGTCGATCGCGACGTCCAGGCGCGCCGAGAAGAGGTGCTGGTGCACGGGCGCGAAGACGCCGGGCGCGATCTCCGTGGTGTGCGGGCTGTCGGCCCCCGGGATGCCGGCGCCGACGAACACGATGCCGGTCGCCTTCGCCTCCACCTGGATCGACCCGTCGAGGTAGAAGTACCAGTAGAAGCCGTAGTCGTAGTTGCCGATCGTGGAGAAGTACGACACCACGAGCCGGCGCGAACGGCGCACGTGGGAGCCGACCGCGCCCGGCTCGGTGTGCTTCCACAGGATGCCGTAGTCCTCCTCGTGCATGCACACGACGTTCGGGATCCGCACGGCGTGTCCGTGGTCGTCGGCCACGTGACCGTCGAAGTAGCGGATGACGCCGAGGCAGTCGCATCCGAGCTCGAGGGGGTTCGCGTTCTTGCCGAGGAGGTACTCCCCGGCGTCGAAGTAGCTGATCCAGAAGCGCGTCGGCGAGGTGTCGCCGTAGGGCACGACCATCTCGGGCACGCTCGCGCGGGTGAGCACGGGGCGGTCGTCGAAGCGCACGTCGTGCAGCACGAGGCCCTCGCGCGCGTTGAAGTCGACGCGCAGCGACCAGTTCTCCCACTGCACGTGGGATCCGCTGACGCGGAAGCTCGGGCCCTCCGGCTGCGTGATCTCGATGGGCTTGAGGCTCTCCCGCGCGGGCCCGACGGCATCCGGCGAGTACTTGCCGCTCCCGGCCGGAACCGGGACGTCGCCCTCGTCCTCGATCGCGATCACGCTGTTCGCGACGAGGTCGACGTGCACGATGAGGCCCTCCACCGGATGCGCCCAGGGGATGTCGTCCTCGGCGTCGCGCAGGAAGGTGAGCGAGCGGATGACGCGACGGCCCACCTCGTTCGCCCTGCCCACGAAGCCGGGAGCGAGCGGCGAGCAGAACGCGAGGTCCATGCGGTCCTCGAGGCCGCGGCGCCTCATCGCCGCCTGCCACTCGGGGGAGTCCTTCACGATCCGCCCGGCGCGCTCGTACTCCTCGAAGAGGTACTGGGGCTGCCCGTACGGCGGCGTGCTCGCATCGTGCGCGCGCGTGCTGACCACCTCGCCGCGGCTCACCGACACGATCGCCTCGGTGACGGCGCCGGTCGTGGTCTCCAAGAGCGTCACGTCGACGCGCCGGTCGAGCGGGTCGCCGGGGGACCAGGCGGCGAGCTCCTCCTTCGTCGGCTCGTCGGGCAGCAGCATCGGCACGCGCGTCGTGTCGCCGACGAGGCCCGCCGCCACGAGGATCGCGCGCGCGCCGTCGATCTCCTCGGCGGTGAGCGGATCGAGAGGATGCCGGGGGGCTTCGCCCGTCATGTCGGCGACCGGGAGCAGGTCGGCGTTCCCGCCGTCGTGATCGTGGTCATGATGCTCGTGTGACATCGCAGTCTCCTCCGTGCTC